>CAZVHN010000776.1:0-3896 GCA_964626895.1 uncultured Chloracidobacterium sp.
GAGCGCGCCGCGCAGCCGCGAATTGCCAACCAACGTTCTCCAAAGCCATTGCCCGCGCAGGTCGCCTCGCTATCCCTGCTGCCCTTCGTTTCTCGTGACGGTAACAGTTCCAACTCGCTGCTGCTGAGTCCCGACACCCGCGCGGTACCTTTGCACCTCGCCTTTAAAGAAGACAGTCATAACCGTTACGACGTGGTGCTTGGGACGTTGGACGGCGACCGGGTGTTGCAGCGTCGTGGGCTAAAGGCTAGATCAGACAACGGAGGAAAAAGCGTGACGCTCACACTCGACCCTGCCGTTTTCCGTCGGCAGGATTACATTGCGACCCTCAATGGCCTGACCGCCGAGGGAAAGCTCGAAACCATCGGTGACTATTATTTCCGGGTAGAGCGAAGCACCCCTAAAACGACACCGCGACCCCCTCAATAAGGAATCAATTCTTTCCACGCTTTTACCCAGATAGAAGCTGCAAAGATGGTTATCTTTCCATTTTGACTTCGAGCCAGCCTCTTTCCCGTCCCTGCTCCTTACTGCCCGTCAATTTCAGCCAGTTTATCTGATCCGTCGCCACACCTTGATGACATGTTTTTCAACATTCGTCATTAAGAGTAAGAGAGGAATTAGGCGTGTGGGCTGGTCAAGGCGTTTATTACTTCCGGTGAGTATATTCAGCGCTTTGGACCTTGAGAAACAAACAGGTTCCTTATTGTAGATAACTCGAGGCCGACGACGCGCACGGTCTTGAGTCTTGCCGAGTGCCCCGCGCGGTGATCTCAACAGCGCTTCGCGGCACTCGGAGCGCGCGCGCGAGCAGTCTTACAAGCTCTTCGTTGGCCGAGCCATCGACCGGCGCAGCAGCAACACGTATTCGGGCGGACCCTGCAGGACAACGCTCTCACGATGTTAGTCAGTGAAGCAGTCAAATAGCGTTTGATCAGCGTAAGTGCGCGGGCTCCAGGCGTTCGGGATTGAGGGAAAACAACAATTGCCTAACGGCAGGTTAGAGAGTAGAGTAGCGCGCGTTCTCCAGTTAGCTCCTTTCCAATCGAAGCGCCTTCGCTAATTTGCTTTTTATGGCCATCAACTGGCCACAACAATCCCGGACAAGGCCGGTTAACTGGCGGTGTTTACAGGAGAAAGCTTCATGCGGGAGATGCATCCCCGACGGAATACCTTAGCATTACCTCGCAAGCGCGTCCTCGTTGTGAACTGCTACTTTGATGATTCGCGGCAACCAATTCGCAGGACCAACAAAATACCTCAGGCAGTCGGGCCGATATATCTGGCGGGGGCTTTCGCCCGCGATTTGTGTGACGTTCGTTGCTACACGGAAGTGGCAAGTGGCCCGTTGGAAGATGAAAGGCTGCTTGGCTGGCCTGACATGCTGGTCCTCACCGGTCTAACCAACGGCTTCGATCGCATGCTGCACCTCACAGCGTATGCCCGCAGCAAAAATCCGAAAGTAATCGTCGTCGCGGGTGGCCCACCCGTCCGGGCCTTGCCGCTGCTATCGAAAAAGTTTTTTGATTACACCTGCCTCGGAGATATTGAAGAGCTGTGCGAGGTGATTGCCGAAGCTTTCGGTGCCGGGTATGTGGCGAAGCAGATGCTCCCGCGTTACGACCTGGCTTACTGGTTAGGACGAATTGGCTATGTCGAAACAACCCGCTATTGCAATTTCCGTTGTTCGTTCTGCGCGCTTACGGCTGAGGGGCGGCCCTATCAAACTTACGACCTCGATCACATCCGGCAGCAGATTATGGCATCGGGCAAGAGAAGCAGAATGTTCTTTCTCGATAATAATTTTTATGGAAGCGACCGGAATCATTTCCGGGCTCGCGTCGGCCTGATCAATGAAATGCGCCGGGCGCGCCAGTTTCAGCACTGGTCAGCGCTGGTCACCAACGACTTTTACCGGCGCGACGACAATCTAAGCCTCGTGAAGGAAGCAGGCTGCGAGCTACTCTTTAGCGGTCTTGAATCGTTTGATAACGACTGGTTGCGCAGCTTCAACAAGATACAGAACACATCATCGCCGCAGGTGGAAATGGTTAGTAAATCGTTGAACGCGGGAGTCATCTTTGCATATGGTCTGATGCTCGATGTCACCAGCCGCAGCATTGCTGACCTGCGACGCGAGTTGGAGTTCATAACGAGCACACCGGAGATCACCATTCCTTCCTTTGTTACGCTCGCAATTCCAATTCTAGGAACGCCTTATTTTTATGAGTGTTTGAACAAAGGGACGCTGCTACCCGAAACCAAGCTGCGCGACATGGACGGAACAACCATCCTGCAGAAGCCGTTGGATGACATCGCTGAGGTGGTGAAGTTTGTTAATGACCTGCAGAGTCTAAGAGGATTTCACAGCCGCGTGCTGAAGCACGCCGTTGGATTCGCCAGGCTTTATCACTCCAAGCTGACTAAGATGCAGATGGTGCTGGCCCTGGGGAACAATCTACTGACTTGCGCGCAACCCTTGACGACTTCGCTGACAGGCCTAGGTTGGATCAAGGCCCGCCCCAGGCCACGTACTTTCATCAGCAGCACCGAACCACTCGATCACATGTACACGCCGGCGTTTCGAATAGACTCCCGGTTCGAAAGCTATTTCAAGCCCACGATGGTCACGGACCAGAGCGGCCAGTTGCATGAAGATTTGATCGAGTCAGGCGTGTTGCAAATGAATGCCCGGCGGCAAGCTGCAGTCGGAGCCTAAAGAGCCGAGCTATGGCCCGATATCGCATCATGACGTTCGATGGTGGCGGCGTCCGAGGATCTTTGATGGCCACCCTCGTCAAGCGACTCACCGAACACTTTCCTCAACTCCTCGAGAGCGTTGACCTTTTCGCCGGGACTTCAACCGGCTCAGTGGTCGCCCTTACACTAGCGTCCGGCTTTGACGCGGATAAGCTGGTTAACTTCTATTCTCAGGATAACCTTAGGGTTGCATTCTCGCCCGCTCGTTTGAATTGGTTTCAACCAAAATACAGCAACGCAAACTTTCGGGCGTTATTGGAGGACCACTTTCCTGGTAATCGACGTCTCGGCGATCTCAAGACGCACAGACTAATGGCCCCATCATTTCAGTTAGACGATCGCGCAGCCAAGGACTGGTGCCCCGTCTTTTTTCACAACTTTCCCGACTCCCCTTATTTGGGCGAGTTTGTAGTCGACGTGGCTTTGCGCAGTGCCGCTGCACCTACTTATTTTCCATCTCATGATGGCTATATTGATGGTGGCGTTATGGCAAACAATCCCAGCACCGCCGCGATTGCCATGGCTCTAGGCCATAGCCAGCCCGCCCCCGAGCTCGCTGACATAAGGCTGCTTTCTATCGGAACAGGATTGACGCCGAGCATTATCACAACCAACACGACCGGATGGGGCCTAATTCAATGGCTGATTAATCCCTTTCGGTCCCCGCGCGAGCCCATTCTGAATATTCTGTCTGATGGGGTGGTGGAAGCTGATCACGCTATGAGCCAGAAGCTGCTGGGGGGACATTACTGGCGCCTAAACCCGCAACTCGATCGGCCCACGATGCTGGATGATTGGAAGGCCATTCCGGACTTGATCAAGACAGCGAACGACTACGACCTGCAGCCGACGCTTGACTGGATTGCAAGCAACTGGAATTAGGCCGCAGGCGAAGGTTTCTCTCGCTCACGCTGGACCAGCACGCGTCTCAATATCTTTCCTGCCGGGCTTTTCGGAATCTCACTCACAAACTCCACCAGCCTGATTCGTTTGTGCGGGGCGACCCGCGCCGAAACAAATTCCATAATCTCGTCCATAGTGGCTGCGGCTTTAAGCACCACGAATGCTTTGGGCACTTCGCCGGCCTCCTCATCGGGACTGGGAATGACTCCCGCATCGGCGATCGCCGGGTGTGA
>CAZVHN010000777.1:0-3007 GCA_964626895.1 uncultured Chloracidobacterium sp.
GAACCCTGCTCTTACTCACCGGGTCGATTAGTCTCGGTGCATTGAACACCTCGCATTTTCTCCGCTTTTCCATTCACTATTTCTCATTTACCATCTACGGGCCATGACAACCGCCGATATAGAACTCAAAGGCCTCTCTCGCGAACAAGTCTCCAACCTACTGCCTGAAGGTCTGATCTCACTCTGTTGGCGCGGCAGCGTTGCCCATGGGATGTATGTCCCCAAGTCTGATCCAAACTCTATCGACGACAAAGACATCATGGGTGTTTACATTGGCCCACTCGAACACTATCTCGGCTTCGGCCGGAAGGACGTATACGAGAAGTGGGAGGGCGAGTGGGACTCTGTTTTTTATGAACTGAAAAAATTTGTGGGGCTGTTACTCAACTGCAACCCGAATGTGCTGAGCTTACTGTGGGTTAAGCCGAATCAGATCATCTACGAAAGTTCGCTGGGACAAAGGCTTCGCGAGAATAGAAGACTCTTTGTCACGAAGAAAGCCTACCACTCCTTCTCCGGTTATGCGCACGATCAGTTTAAGAAGATGATCTCCTTCAATCAGGAAGCCCAGGCTTTGATGGAGCAACTCGAGCAGCAACTGACTTCCTTCGGGATTGATCCCGATTCATCAGACGATGGACACGCACTGAGGCGCCTGGACGGCCAGCCGTTTGTCGGCGCGACAATGGAAATGATGGAGGTAGTGAAAAGATACAGGGGTGAGCGGCGACGCTATTACAGTGGCGGCTACATGGGCCAGAAACGCCGCGAGCTGGTCAGGCGAGTGGGATACGACGCTAAGAATGCCGCTCATCTGATCCGGCTGCTACGAATGGGTATAGAGTTTCTCACCGAAGGCACACTCCTCGTTGAACGCGCAGACGCGGCAGAACTGCTGGATATCAAGCGCGGCTCGTGGCCTCTGGAGAAAGTAAAGGCCGAGGCCGAGCGACTGTTTCAACTTGCCCAGGAAGCATACGTCCGCTCCACCTTACCACCCGAACCCGACCGCGAATTTGCTGAGCGGTTGTGTGTAGAGATGATTTCGGAGTATCACAGCCTTCGTCTTGGTTAACCGTCGGGGAATCAACCTGCTCAAAGTAATCTGCGCAGCAAGAGTCCAACTTCATGCTTTTCGTACAAGATTCTTGAGTGTCAACCGTACTTCCTGGCCCTTCAGAGCGACGCTTTCCCGACACGTCTGAACTAATTTGGTTGTGGCTATAGCTGCACTGTGCAATCTGCGGATTTGCTTTATCGCGGGCGCGAATTGCGAGGTGTCGGCCCAGCGGGCAAGAGTCGAGCAGCTTCTGGTGGCACTTCGATAGGAACGAATTACTTTGCGGGATAGAGGTGGTCTTCGCCAGTTTCATCGATGACGCGAATATACTGCCGTGCGGCGGCCAGTTCGTCCGGCACGACGGCGTACACTTTGCAAACCTCTAGCGACTCCGGGTACCCGCCGCTATCGACACACAAAACGTATGACGTCTCTGATTCCTGTGTTGCCATTCAAACTAGTCCAAGTATTCTTTCCAGACTCGCGGCGACTCGCGCGGGTCGTAGCTCGCATCAGTCATGTACCCTTCATACACGTTGTTTCCAATGGCGGTCGTGTCGCGCGGTGTGAAGGACAGCAAAGACAGTAACTCAGCAGCAGCCTCAATATATCGGCGAGAGCGTCGGGGCGAATGACCAGACCGTAACTCACTTGCCGAACCGCTCCTCGCTCATCATGAGATTGCTGCTTGATGAGTGCGTTGCGCGGGACCTCAAACGCGATCTAGTCGGGCACGAGGTGGCCACGGTTGTCGAAGCGGGCTATAGCGGAATGAACAATGGCGCGCTTTTGCGAGCCGCATCGGGCAACTACGATGTGTTCATAACAGTCGACCGCAATCTGCCCTTCCAGCAAAATATCGCTTCGCTCCCCTCGTTTGCGCAACTCATTTCCTTCGCCATCATCTTCGTCGCTCCGACGCTGGGGGTGCCCACGGAGGGACACCCCTACAATCCCGTCGAAGACAAACACGATCCACGAAACGACACTAAACCCCACGAAATGGATGCCGTGGAAAGGATTAAGGCGACGCGGATGGCGATGCTGCGGGTGTTGCCGCTGGTGACGGAGAAGCAGTGGGTGCGTTGTCGATCGCTTTCACTTGGTTGCGCTCCAGAAGAGTTACAAAACCGCGGCGGCGATACCAGATTCCTTCTCGTGTTTCCCACAACTCGTCCGCCTCAACGCTGGTGCCGTTAGTGAGCCGAATCGTAACCGGCCCGCGCCTGTTCGTTTCGGATCCGCCCGTCGATACCGGACTGGAACTCAGTGCGACGGGGGCAGATTCCACTTTAGCCGCAGGCGATGGAATTGCACTGGGTGAGGGAGACGGTTCGGCCGAAGGAGATGCGCTGGCAAGTGGCATGGGACCCGAAGGTAATAGAGGCGTCTGTTGCTGCGTGACAGCCTCATTGGATGAGTCATTAGAACTTTGCTCTGGAGCTTCACGCGTTATCCGCTGGTAGACGATAAACAGGACCACGCCAATGGCTACGCCAGCGACGGCCACAATAGCGAGAGTCTTCCAATTTTGCCGGAGTCGCTCCTCTCCCGAATGTTGATACCCACCCGCTCCCACCACCCCAGCCGGGCCTCCCGTTTGCCACCCCAGCGGCGCTGCGCCGCTGGGGACCCCGGGCTGGGGGCCCCGGTCCGCGGGTGGTACTAATAGGTTGGGATCACTATCCGAATAGTCTGCGACGAGTGGAGTACCGTCAAGTTCGCAGAACTTATCGGTATCAGGAAAACTTGAGTCACATTCCGGACAACGTTTCATACGCAGCTCGATGGACGGGAAATGGCGTTAGCCTACGTAGCAGCCATTATGTTGGAAAAACTGTTTGGAAGGCTAGGAGCAGTGGACAGTGGACAGTGGGCAGTAAGAAGAGATGGGGATATAGGGAGACGGGGAGACGCGAGGGAATTTCGAATTTCGGATTGCGGATT
>CAZVHN010000778.1:0-3950 GCA_964626895.1 uncultured Chloracidobacterium sp.
ACCGCAATGGTGAGCGGCGAGCCGCAGTAGTCCAAATCACTTTGGAGTTGCCACACAAACCAAATCTGCGGTGTTCACAGTTAGAGCAGTAGTTTTCCAAAAAAATCGAAGGAGCCTGAGATGAGTTCATCTGACCCCCTGATTCACCTGGCCGACGTCAAGAAAGTCTTCTACACGGATGAAGTCGAGACGCACGCGCTTTCCGGCATCCACCTGGATATCAAGAAAGGTGAGTATGTCTCGATTGCGGGACCGTCAGGTTGCGGTAAGTCCACCCTGCTGTCGATTCTCGGCTTGCTCGATACGCCGACCGATGGCGAGTACGTGCTCAATAATCAGCCGGTGGAAAACCTTTCGTTGTCAGAGCGCGCTCGCATCCGCAATCGCGAAGTGGGTTTCATCTTTCAGAGCTTTAATCTGATCGGCGACCTCACGGTCTATGAAAACGTCGAGTTGCCCCTGACCTATCGCGGGATGAACTCGGCCGACCGTAAACAGCGCGTAACCGAAGCTCTCGAACGCGTGGGCATGGCCCATCGCGCCAAACACCTTCCCAGCCAGCTATCCGGCGGTCAGCAACAGCGTGTTGCGGTGGCGCGCGCGGTCGGCGGCCAACCCAGCATCCTGCTGGCTGACGAGCCTACCGGAAACCTGGATTCAACTAATGGCGAAGCGGTGATGGAACTAATGCGAGAGCTGCATCGCGGCGGCGCCACCATTTGTATGGTCACTCACGATCCGCGCTACGCCCAGCACGCTGATCGTATTGTCCATCTCTTTGACGGGCTCATTGTCGAGGAAGAAGCCGGAGCGAATCGGCGCGAGATCGAAGACGCAAAGCGAGAATTGAAAGAGAGTGGATTCGGAGCGATTGCATGATCGGCCTGCGCAACATCGAAAAGGCTTTCTCGCAGGGTATCAACAAGACCTACGTCCTGCGCCGAATTGACCTGGACATAAAACCGGGTGAGTTCGTCTCAATCATGGGGCCGTCGGGAGCGGGCAAGTCGACGCTGCTGCACATTCTGGGAATGCATGATCAGTCCTGGAGCGGCGAATACTACTTCGACGAGGTGGCGGTTCACAAACTAGACCACAAGAAGCGCGCCCAGCTACGCAACAGCAACATCGGGTTTGTCTTTCAAAGTTATCACCTGTTGGACGATCAGACGGTGTTTGAGAACCTGGAACTGCCACTGTCCTATCGCGACGTGGGTAAAAAGGAACGGCAGTCGATTGTTTGCGACACGCTCGATCGTTTTCAGATTGTAGGCAAGAAAGATCTGTTTCCCAGCCAACTCTCGGGCGGTCAGCAACAACTCGTAGGCATTGCCCGCGCAGTCGTGGCCAGCCCACGCATCATTCTCGCCGACGAGCCCACTGGAAATCTTCATTCAAGTCAGGGCAAAGAGATCATGGAGATGTTCAAGAAACTGAATGAAGAGGGCACAACCATCGTGCAAGTGACGCACTCCGAGGTGAATGCCGAATATGGAGACCGGATTGTGCGCCTCGAAGACGGCTGGATTGTTAAATCCGCAGCAGCGTGAGGAAGTTCAATGGAGTTGATGAACATCAACACCCTGGCAGCGCCGACTCCTCGCACGCTGATCGCCGATGATCAGCCGGACTCAGATCTGCTCAAAAGTTTGCGCACCCAAATCGAACTGGGCCGTCAAAGGCGACTTCTGAACGCGAAACGCCAAACCGTGAACTACAAACTGCAGATCGCGATCAATGTCCAGGGCACCAGGCCCGCTTAGTGCGAAAACGCCATGCGGGTCTGCGTTACAAGGAGAAGCAGAGATGAACACACTCTGGCAAGACGTGCGCTATGGAGCCCGCATGTTACTGAAGAACCCCGGAATTACCTTTGTGGTGATCCTGGCGCTCGCGTTGGGCATCGGCGCCAATACGGCGATCTTCAGCGTGGTGAACGCGGTGCTGCTGCGTCCGCTTCCCTACCACGAGTCAGACCGCCTGGTCTTCTTGAACGAGCGCAGCGCAGTACTTGACGAGATGTCGATCTCATATCCGAACTTCACCGACTGGCGAAATCAAAATCAGGTGTTCGAAAAGATCGGGGTGTACAACCGCAGTAGCTACAACCTTACGGGTTATGGCGAGGCTGAGCGCATTCCCACGGGTCAGGTTTCCGCGGATCTCTTTGCGGCTCTGCGCGTGAATGCCGCAATCGGACGTGTATTTACCAACGAGGAAGATCAACCGGGTGGCACGCCAGTGGTCGTCTTGACCTACGGGTTATGGCAAAGGCGCTTCGGCGGGCAAATGAGTATCTTGAACCAGGCTCTTACTCTAAATGGAAAGAGCTACAGCGTGATTGGCGTGATGCCCCAGGGATATCTCTATCCCAGCCGCGTCGAAATGTTTGTTCCCGTGGGTCAACTCTCCGGCGATCCAAATTGGCAGCAGCGAGGCAATCACCCCGGCCTTTATGCCGTTGCGCGTCTAAAGCCAGGCGGAACTCTGGCGCAAGCGGAAGCGGACATGGAGAACATCGCCGTAAACCTTGAAAAACAGTATCCCGACAACAATGCGGGAAATCGTGTCCGGATACGACCGATGTTGGAAGTCTATGTGAGCGATGCCCGCAGCACTCTTTGGGTGTTGTTCGGGGCCGTAGCTTTCGTTCTACTGATTGCCTGCGCCAACATCGCGAATCTGTTGTTGGCACGAGCCACGGCGCGACAGAAAGAGATGGCGATTCGTTCGGCGATGGGCGCCGGGCGTTGGCGCATCGCTCGTCAGTTGCTGACTGAAAGTGTGCTGCTTTCTTTAGTAGGCGGAATTCTGGGCTTGTTAATCGCGCGCTGGTGTATCGACTTCATCCTTTATATCAGCCCGGATGCCATCCCGCGCTCGAGGGAAATCAGTCTTGACTGGCGAGTTTTGGCTTTCACTGTCGGCGTTTCGTTTCTGACGGGAATTCTGTTTGGTCTGGTACCCGCGTTGCAGGCGGGTGTGGTGGACGTTCATGAAACCTTGAAAGAGACAGGACGCGGTACGTCGGGCCGCCACTGGGTGCGTAGCTCACTGGTAATTGTAGAGGTTGCCACCACCTTGGTGTTGCTTATCGGCGCCGGGTTGATGATACGGAGCTTTTACCGGCTGCAAAACGTGAACCCGGGGTTCTCATATGCGCGCCTGGCAAGCTTCACCGTCAGTTTGCCGCAGAAAAAGTATGTAACCGAGGAACAGCGCACCGATTTTTTCAAACGGCTATTGGAAAACCTTCGTGGTTTGCCCGGTGTTGAATCGTCGGCCGTTGCCTCCGGACTGCCGCTGGGCAACAACGGCTGGCAGACGTCGTTCGTGGTCGATGGCCAACCACTTCCGCCGCGCGATCAGACGCCACTGATGGAAGCCTGCACGGTAACACCAGACTATTTTCGTGCGATGAACATTCCTCTGCTGCGCGGGCGTTATTTCACCGATCAGGACAATCGATCCTTTCTGGCAGGACGCGATTTGAGCAAACTCGACGAGGGCGAAAGACTCGTCGCCGGAGTGAACTCGATCATTATTGACGAAGAGTTTGCCCGCCGGCATTGGCCCAATGAGGACGCAGTCGGTAAAAGGATCAAACTCGGCACAGAAGAGAAGTCGTCGGTACTCACTGTATTGGGAGTCGTGGGCCGGGTAAAAATGGAAGGCCTCAGCCAGGATTCCAATCGGGTCCAGGGCTACTTCCCATTTTGGCAACTTCCTTTTTCGGGCATGACTGTCATCATGAAGGCTTCCGGCGATCCAGATCAGTTGATCGCTTCCGCGCGCGAGCAGGTAAAGCAAGTCGATCCCGACCAACCAATCTACAACATTCGCACCATGGATGAGATTCGTGCCGAATCCGTGGCGCCGGAGCGTTTGAATCTAACGTTGTTCAGCATCTTTGCCGGGATAGCTCTGCTGCTGGCCATTGTCGGCATTTA
>CAZVHN010000779.1:0-2835 GCA_964626895.1 uncultured Chloracidobacterium sp.
CTAAAATTCGAGGACGTCAAAGACCTCGCCGCCCGCATCCAGGCCCCGCCGCACCTGTGGACCGAATCCCAGCTCTGGCAGGCCTATGCCGCGCTGGAGAAAGACAAAGTCAAAGGCGCGAGCGGCCGCCGCATCCTCACCGACCTCGTCTCCCTCGTGCGCTTCGCCATGCACCAGGACAACGAACTCGTCCCCTTCCCCGAGCGCGTCAACGCCAATTTCAAAGCTTGGCTCGCGCAGCAGGAAGCGCGCGGCAAGCGCTTCACCGAAGAGCAGCGCCGCTGGCTCGTGATGATCCGCGATCACATCGCGGCGAACCTTGGCATCGAACCAGACGACTTCGAGCTTGCGCCGTTTGCGAAGGAGGGCGGGCTCGGAAAGGTGCATCAGCTTTTTGGAGCGGAGCTGCCTAAGGTGCTTGAGGCGTTGAACAAGGAGTTGGCAGCGTGAGTACGCCCGTTGCGGTCGTGCCGCTGGGCGAGGCGGTTAATCCTACCCGGCCTCGCGTGAAGCCGGCAGACTTTCCCGAACTGCCGTTCATCGGTATGGAGCATGTCGAAGCACATTCAATGAAGCTCCTTGGCACCGCATCGGCGCGAACCATGAGGAGCGCGGCGGTTCACTTTAGGCCAGGCGACGTACTCTACGGTCGGCTGCGCCCGTACTTGAATAAGGTCTATCGTCCGAGCTTCGAGGGTTTGTGCTCCGCCGAGTTCATTGTTCTGCCGGAGAACGATCAGGTCGATGGCGCTTACCTTCAGTACTTCCTGAACTCTGGTGCCTTTGTTCGATATGCTACGCATCTGAATGCAGGCGACCGCCCGCGTGTCGACTTCGATCAACTAGCGGCATACAAGATCCCGCTACCCGGAATAGACAATCAGCGGCGTGTCGTCGCTGAAATCGAAAAGCAGTTCTCCCGCCTCGACGAAGCGCTCGATAACCTCAAGCACCTCAAGGTCCACCTCAAGCGCTACAAGGCCGCCGTCTTAAAAACTGCTGTCGAAGGCCGTCTTGTCACTACCGAAGCCGAACTAGCTCGCCGGGAAGGTCGGAGCTATGAGACGGGTGCGCAACTGTTACAGCGGATTCTCGAATCCCGCCGGAGCGAGTGGAAAGGCAAGGGAAAGTACAAAGAACCAGCCGCGCAGAGCGAATCCGCACTTGACGTCCTGCCGGAAGGATGGGTATGGGCTAGTGTCGATCAGCTAGTTGGCTACTTGACCGATGGGGACCATCAACCTCCACCTCAGACAATGGAAGGTGTGCCGTTCCTTGTAATTGGGAATGTTCGCAATGGAACGGTTGCTTTCGCCGACTCTCGATTTGTTAGCGAGGAATACTACAAGTCGCTAGATCCATATCGGCAGCCGATGAAGGGAGATCTACTCTACACATTGGTGGGGAGCTATGGCATTCCAGTTCGTATCGCGACGGACAAACCATTTTGTGTCCAGCGCCATATGGCAATTCTTCGCCCGCATAGCAGTTCGCCAATGGACTATCTAACCTTTGCGATGGCCTCGAATCTCATTTTTAAGCAGGCTACTGCGATAGCGACTGGCACTGCGCAGATGACCGTGCCGCTTGCTGGACTACGAAAGATTGCTATTCCACTTCCTCCGCCAGCGGAACAACGTCGAATTGTTGCTGAAGTCGATCGCCGAATGACAATTGCGCGTGAAGTAGGTGGCGAGATTGAATTGAACGACCTTCGAGCCCGTTCCCTGCGAAAGTCGGTTCTTTCCAGGGCATTTTTTCTAGGCTAGATCAGTGGCATACCCGATTGAAAAGAAACTCGTAGTGGCAGTCTCAAGTCGGGCCGTTTTTGACATGGTGGCTGCCAATGAAATTTTTGATAAGGAAGGCACCGAGGCATATAAGAAATTCCAGGCTGCGCATCTAGATGAACCGTTTGCTCCCGGGGTTGCTTTCCCATTTATTCGGCGACTACTGCGGCTGAACGATCTTTATCCCGGCCAGCAGCCGATAGAGGTGATCGTGCTGTCACGCAATGATCCCGCGAGTGGTCAGAGATTTTACCGATCATGCAAGCACCACAACCTAGGTATCAGCCGAGGTGCTTTTCTCTCTGGCGAATCACCCCATCCATACATACCCGCATTTAATGCTTCTATATTTCTTAGTGCCAATGAGGCTGACGTTCTGGGGGCCATTCGAGCTGGCTTGCCCGCAGGCTTGGTATTGCCGTCCAGAGCGACCGATGATCAGAAAGATCATGAACTTCGAATCGCATTTGATTTCGACGGTGTGCTGATTGATGACCAAGCGGAGACGGTTTATAAGGAAAGCAAGGGCAACCTGGACCTATTCTTTGCACACGAGAAAGGCAAAGCGACTGTTCCGCATGATCCCGGACCGCTTAAAGACCTATTTACTAAGATTGGCTTCTTCCAGAAGTTAGAGGCTAAACGCGCAGCTGAGCAACCGGGCTACAAACCGGCGGTAAGAATTGCCATCGTTACTGCTCGAAATGCTCCGGCAGACGAACGAGTTGTAACGACACTTGCGTCTTGGGGAATGAGTGCCGCGGAAGTCTTCTTTTTAGGTGGAATCGAGAAAAAGCGGATTCTGGACGTGTTAAGACCTCACATTTTCTTTGACGACCAGCTCGCGCACCTGGAGCCAGCGGCCGCCACTATTCCCTCAGTCTATATTCCGTTTGGTATCGCGAACGCTCACTTGATGACGGATCTGCCTCTCGGTGGATCGCGTGTAGACCGAGTCGAATGACAGCGGATTCGATAGTCCAGAAACTCTGGAATTACTGCAACGTCTTGCGCGACGACGGGATGAGCTACGGCGATTACGTCG
>CAZVHN010000780.1:0-4250 GCA_964626895.1 uncultured Chloracidobacterium sp.
CAATGGGGTAGTTTGAAATCATGCCCGGGAAAACGCCCGTGGCGATGCGTAGATCCGGATGCTTTTTCTTATCGTTTATGCTCAAGGTCGAGCCGTCTTTTCCTCTTTTGACTTTTGTGCTTTGCGAGAGCTCGCCGCTAGGTGAGCCGTCTAAGCGGTAACTCCAACCCTTTCCCTTCCATTCACCCACCAGGAATTCCAACTTCTCCATCTCGCCCCGCAAGGCAGATGAAGGTGTCTGATTTGAAACGGCCATAGGCGAGGCCACCGTCAGCCAACATAACAAAACAAAAGAGAAGCTTTTCGACAACGCTAATAATTCCTTTTACGAATCAACATGCCAAGCCTATCTGGCCACGCCGTAAGAGACTCTCATCGACTAAGTAACGCGTCCAGAATCCTGTCAACTTTTTCGGTTGTCAGATCCTCATGGTAATCAAACCCGATTTGAAACATAGGAGCTGTCCCGCATGACCCAAGGCATTCAACCAGCGAAACGGTAAACTTGCCATCCGCCGTAGTTTCGCCAGGTTTGATACCCAACTTCTTGCAAACGTGCTCAGTTATCTTCGGCTCACCCATGATTTTGCATGAGAGTGTCTTACAAATCTGGATGTGATATTTGCCAACGGGCTCTGTATGGATCATCGAGTAGAAGGTGGCTACCTCCCAGATGTCCGTGATACGAAGCCCCAGTCGTTTCGCGAGATAAGCCACACCAGGAGGATCCAGATAGCCGCGTTCTCGTTGCACAATGAACATCAAAGGCAGGATCGCCGACCGCATCACGGGATACTTGGCTAGATGCCAATCAATCTCCGCTTCAATTTCAAGGGAGAACGACGCGATCTCGTCGCCAATATCGACGGGCTGCGAAAGCGGTTGGATTTGTAGCAATTGCTGACTCATCTATTCATTTCCGATTGCCAATTGCCAATTCTTAGATTGCCGATTGCCAATTGCCGATTGCCAATTTGGTGTTGTTCGGCAGACGATTCATGGTTTTCATTTCCAATTTACGACCTTCAAAAACCGTTTGCCACGCTGGAGAGAGTTCGAGTTGAATCTTCCGCTCGACAATCACAAAATCGGCAATCGGCAATTGGCAATGTAAGAATCGGAAATCGCCAATCACCTGTCTATCTCCCCCAGAACAATATCGAGCGATCCAATAATCGCGACAATGTCGGCGATCATCGCGCCCTCTGCCATCTGGGGCAGAGCAGAGAGATTTACGAAACTTGGTCCGCGAAAATGCACGCGCGAGGGTTTAGGCCCGCCATCGGATCTGACATAAACGCCCAGTTCACCCTTCGACGCTTCGATGGGCATGTAGACCTCACCGGCCGGTACATCGAATCCTTCCGCGACGATCAGGAAGTGGTGAATCAGCGCATCCATGTGGGTCTTCATAGCTTCGCGATCGGGAAGGACCACCTTGGGAGCATCGGCTTTGACTGGACCAGGCTTCAATCGTGCCAGAGCCTGGGTGACAATCTTGTGCGATTCCTTCATCTCGCGCATACGCACAATGTACCGGGCCCACACGTCGCCATCAGGCTCAGTTGGGACTTCAAAGTCGTAATTCTCGTAGCCGGTATAGGGATTCGCGCGGCGAATGTCGAGATCGACTCCGCTGCCGCGCAAGCAGGGACCCGAGAGTCCCCAATCAATAGCATCTTCCGCCGAGATGATGCCGACGCCCTGAGTTCGTATCTGAAAGATCCGGTTTCCAGTAAGTAAGGTGTGGAATTCGTCAACCGACTTGAGAAAACCATCCTGAAATTGCTTTACGCGACGCTCGAAGCCCGCAGGCAAATCCATCATCAAACCTCCGATGCGGAAGTAGGACGGAGTCAAGCGGCCACCCGACGCGGCTTCGATCAAGTTAAGAATCTTTTCACGTTCGCGAAAACAGTAGAAGAAAACGGTCATCGCGCCGATATCCAGCGCATGAGTACCCAGCCAAACCAGGTGCGACGCAATGCGCTGGAGTTCGCAGGTCAAGACGCGAATGGTTTGCGCGCGCTCGGGGATCTCCAGAGCCAGAAGTTTCTCGACAGCCATCACATAAGCCAGGTTGTTCCCGAGTGGATTCAGGTAATCCATTCGATCCGTGATGACTATCCCTTGTTGATACTTCTTGTACTCAAAGAGCTTCTCCATGCCTGTATGGAGATAGCCAATGTCAGGCGTTGCCTTTACTACCATTTCACCGTCAAGCACGAGCTCCAGTCGCAATACGCCATGAGTAGAAGGGTGCTGCGGCCCCATCGAGATGGTCATCTGGGTGTCGAGCGGACGATCGACAATCTCGAATTGCGGTGGAATGACTGTGGAGGTGCTCATTACTCTTATTTCCGATTTCCAATTGCCGATTGCCAATTTGCCTCTTTCAACAATAGTGGTCGATGGGAAACTCGATCAATCGGCAATCGACAATTGGCAATTGGTAATCGGCAATCATTTCAGGCTGTACGGCTCGTAGCCACGCAACGGAAAGTCTTTTCTGAGTGCATGCCCTTGCCAGTCGTCAGGCAAGAGAATCCTTCTCAAATCCGGATGCCCATCGAAGATGATGCCGAAGAAATCAAACGTTTCCCGTTCGTGCCAGTTTGCCGTTCGCCACACGTTGGTAACTGTGGGCACATGCAGATCGTCTTCGGTTAATAAAACCTTTAGTCTTACTCGATGATGGGAAGTTGTAGAAAACAGATGGTAATTAACTTCAAACCGGGGCTCTTCCTCCGGCCCGCGATCAACGCCGCAAAGGTCAGCGAGAAAATCAAAATGTGCCTCGGGCGAGCTCTTAAGTTGAGAGCACACCGCTTGAATATGTTCGCGCGGCACCATCGCCGTTACCTCGCCATAGGCCTCTTGAACTTCAGTTATCCAATCCGGGTGCTCAAGCTGTAACGCCGTCACCAAAGGGGACGGCGTTGAATTCTGAGTTGAAGTTGTGGAGGTCTGCCCCGGCAAAGCCTGCTCGTTGTCTGCCCCGTTTGTCATTCTATGAATCGCCCCGTTACGAGGAGCGGCGGCGTTCGTGTTTTGAAGCGATTGTATAAGGCCGCGATTCCGGCAGCAGGTTCTCTCTGGCGGTTGACCCGTCAGTGACGGGTAGCGTTCCGGGTACTACCGCCTCGCGGGCTTCCTCTTCCGGAACATCTTTGCGGTCCCGCGAGGATTCTTTCATCACTTTGTCCTGCAACATCATCACTGCATGGATCAGCATCTCGGGACGCGGCGGACAGCCAGGAATGTAAACGTCCACCGGGACAATCTTGTCCACACCCTGAACGATCGCGTAATTATCGAAGACGCCGCCGGAGGTTGCACATGCGCCCATGGAAATCACCCACTTCGGTTCCGGCATCTGATCGTAGATACGTCGCAGCACCGGGGCCATCTTTCTCGAAACCCGACCGGACACAATCATCACATCAGCCTGGCGCGGACTGGCGCGAAAGACTTCTGAACCAAAACGGGCCAGGTCATTGCGCGAAGATGTGGCATTCATCATTTCGATGGCGCAACAGGCCAGCCCAAACGTCGCGGGCCACAGCGATGATTTGCGCGCCCAATTGATCAGGGAATCCAGACGCGTGGTCAACACTTCCGGCAAGGCCGCAGAAATGACGTTTTCGAGTCCCATGAAACTCCTTAAGAACTAGGCCGCCGTGCGGGTCTGTCCGAGCTGTCGCCTTTCCATGTCGGCCAGCAACCGGCCTTCAGCTTCGGCGTCGCGGCGCGCTCGATCGCTCCAGTCGAAAGCACCCTTCTTAATAACGTAGATGTAACCGGCCAGCAGCAATACGATGAAGATTATCATCTCGAAGTAGACCAGATTTTTAAGACCGTAGGCCGGACTAGCAAGGGTCCTGAAGACCACCGCCCAGGGAACCAGGAAGATGACTTCAATATCAAACAAGATAAAGATCATCGCGATCAGGTAGAACTTCACTGAAAAGCGCTCGCGTGCGGTGCCGACCGGGTCCTTGCCACATTCGTACGGCATCAACTTCGTTCTGGTCCTCTTTCGCTGTCCGATAAACTGCGAAATAAAAATGTTCACCACCGCGAAACCGCCAGCAACGACGAACATCAAGAGGACCGGAAGGTAGTCGTTTAGACGAAATGGCATCTTGAAGATCCTAGCTGCGACCTGTTGCAAACCAGATCGATGGGCGTCGGTAGCCAGCAACCGCGGCGACTGACACGCGTGACTCTAGATTGAGAATCATTGCACA
>CAZVHN010000781.1:0-8950 GCA_964626895.1 uncultured Chloracidobacterium sp.
ACGACGGCGTGAATTGCACGTGGGTTTATAGAGGCGATTATCGCATCCTTGCAGACGACGCGGACGGATCGGTACGCGAGGATATGCAGGCGGACAGCCCGTTGATTCCGCCCGACGAGGGGTGAGAACGACGATCGGTGATCCGGCAGGTTCGTGCATTCGGAAGTCTTGGGTTTTCAAGCATGTCTCAATTCTAAACAGACGCACGTTCTGGAAAAAGAAACGCAGCATAAATGTGCAACCGCTGCACGTTTATAGAGGCGCAAAAATAGATCAAAAAAGAGCGAATTACGGTGATTTATACCGCGGAACAACACCATCGGCTGAACATTGGACTTGCGATAGTGAGGAATGGTGTTGTCAACGTGGAGATCTCAGCGGCGGGCTAACAAACGTTTGGACGCGAGCGGCGGGGGCGTGTTTCGCAACTTATTTGTCAGACGAAGACTCGGTGTAATCGCCGCGCAAGGTCAAACAAACATTATCATGGTGCAAAGGGGATAGAGGGTTGAGTGACTGCGTCTTTTGCGCCCCAGATGAAGAGCGCTTGTTCTTGAGCAACGAACTTGCGTATGCGCTTTGGGATGCTTTCCCGGTTACTAGACTCCACTCGCTAATTATCCCCAGGCGGCACACTCAAGACTACTTCTCACTGACGACTGATGAACTACTCGCGTGTGACGATCTGCTATCAGTGCATCATTCAGCCATTTCTGAGCATCGGCCTTATCGGCCACATGCTGAAGTTCACTTAGAACGCGGTCTTGAACATTCTGACGTTGCGTGAGTGTCAAGAGTGACTCTAGATTAGCCTTTTGTTGTTCAGAGTTCTTTTGTAGTCTCGTGCTCCTGATTTTCCGTCTACGAAGCTCTCCCTCAAGGTAGCCGATTGTTAATGCCTCACGAGCGTAATCACAGACAACTTTCAGGTAATCGGCGATTTGTTTTTCCATCTTAGTAATGACTCCAAAGGCCAACGATACCGATTGGATTTCTTTGAGAAGGTTTGTGTGCCGCCAGTGTGCCAACTCAACAAAACAGGCTGGTACTGTTAGGCACGGAGAGAGTATAGATTAGTTGGAAAGGCGAATGAATCGGCACCAATCAGAACGGAGAGGAACGGAAGGAAATAGGATTTTTAGGACTACGAATCAGGGGGTCGCACGTTCGAGTCGTGCCGGGTGCACCATTCTTTCTTTCGCTGTACTGCAAACTAGCTAACTCATGATCACTAACCCCCTCTCCCCACGAAACTTCTCTCGATGCCATGCGTAGTGGTAATCAAGGTCCGGCGGGCGTGCTACAGTTGTATTTCAGGTTGCGTAAATGCCATATCTCGAAGCGCTAAAACTAGCTCTCGCTTCTATCCTGTCGCACAAACTGCGTTCCTTCTTGACGCTGCTGGGCGTCATCTTTGGAGTGGCTACTGTGATTGTCGTAGTGTCTCTAATCGAAGGCTTCAATTCCTATGTCGATGAGAAGATTGCCAACATCGGGACGAATGCTTTTTCGGTGAGTAAGTATGCTATCGACGACTTTTCCAGTGTCGAGGCGCTCAACGCGGCGCGCCGGCGCAACAAGGACGTAACTCTCGACGATGCCGCGGCCCTCCAAGCGCGCGGTGGATCCATCCAGGACGTCGGCGCGAAGGAAGATGCTGCGGGGGACGTGAAGTTTGGGGCGACCCACCTTTTTCGCATACACGTCAGCGCCACCACACCTAACATTGCCGAGATCGAACGCATCGAAGCCGGCGAGGGCCGCTACTTCACCAAGGTCGAAGAAGACAGCCGGCGCAACGTGACCTTTATCGGAGCCGACGTCGCCGAAAAACTTTTTCCAACATCGAACCCCCTCGGCCAAACGATCCGCATCGACGGGCGGGCATTTGAAGTAATAGGAGTCGGCAAAGCAAAGGGCTCGGTCTTCGGGCAACCACAGGACATGTACGTGGCCATGCCTCTTTCAACTTTCCTGGCTCTCTACGGCTCGCGCCGATCGCTCAACCTTAGCGTTACCTCGACCAGTCCCGAAACCTATCAGGACGCCGTGGATGAAGCGCGCGTCGCCATGCGGACGCGCCGTAAATTGTCGCCCGCTGAAAAAGACAACTTCGGGATCATCACGCCGAGCGCTATCAACGAGCTGAGAGACAAAATCTTCGGCACTATTCAGATTGCCGCCATTGGTATTACTTCAATCTCGCTGGTGGTCGGCGGCATCGTTATCATGAATATCATGCTGGTGAGCGTTTCAGAACGGACTAAAGAGATTGGCATCCGCAAGAGCATCGGCGCCCGCCGCACAGACATATTGAAACAGTTTCTGGCTGAGTCAACATTGCTGTCCCTGGTTGGTGGCGGGATCGGCATCACCATCGCCTACCTGCTGGCAAAGTTGGTCGCGGTCTTAACGCCGGTGCCGACTGCTCTGCCGCTCCTTGCCGTCACGGTCGCCTTCGCAGTGTCGGGAACTGTTGGTCTGATTTCTGGTGTGTATCCGGCATGGAAAGCAGCGGGGCTGGATCCAATTGAAGCTCTCAGAGCAGAATGATGACGGGAGAGATGCGAGTGAGAAAGAGCATTTTCCATATATCATTTGACATTTCTCATATTGGCATCGGCAAGAGTAGAGCGTTGATTGGGATTTCTCATTTGTCATTCTTCAGTTGATTACTCCTTGTTCGTGTCCGTTAGTGTGATTTCGTGGATCGTTATGATCTCTTGGGCCAGGCAAAGGATCCACGAAGTAACACCAAGCACCACGAAATGAGATTCAGAACAACGGCCAAATGAAAACTGACAAATGAAAACTGACAAATGAAACTGAATCGGGTCGCAAAAGGCACCTGACCATTTTTCATTCAACATACCGAACATGAACCTTTTTCAAGGCAACCTATACGAGAACGTCCGCATGGGGCTGGATACCTTGTGGCAGCACAAGCTCCGGTCCGCGCTTACCGTGCTCGGAGTCGTCATTGGCACGATGACCGTGATCGTGATTGCTGCCTTCGTTTCTGGAATTGATGCTCGCGTCTCCAAGGAAATTGAATCCTTCGGGACCAATTCGATCTACATCTACCGGTTCGACCCGGGTTTCAATTTCAATCCATCGCAGGAAGAGCGGATGCGCAAGCCGCTCAGCTACGAAGATACGTTGGCCATCCAGGCCGAGTGTCCTTCGATACTTTTTGCAGCGGCGTTTATGTCGCCGGTCGATTTCTTCGGCGGACCATTCACCCAGCGCGTTAACGTGCGTTATCGCGACATCGAAATGACTAATGCCGCCGTGCAGGGAGCTTCCCCCACATACTTCAAGATGGGGGTGACGACGATCGGTGAGGGCCGCTACTTTACTGACGAAGAAAATGCGCGCCACGCCAACCTGGTGGTCATCGGCAGCGACGTGGCTAACACACTCTTCCCTTTCAGCAATGCCGTGGATCAGCAGGTGTCGATTAATGGACGGAGTTACCGGGTGGTTGGTGTGCTTACCGCCCGCGATGTCTTCCTGGTCGGCGCTGAAGATCCGAACAATGAGAACAAAGCCGTCTACATGCCCTACCTCACCTTGCGCAAACTGTATCCTGATGTTGATGACAACTTTGTCATGGCCCAGGCGCGGCCGGGGCAAATGAGTGCGGCAGTCGAGGAGGTACGGGAAGTGTTGCGCCGGCGGCGAAAGCTGGCTTACGGGGCGGCCGACAACTTTGGGATCTCAACTTCTGAACAGATCCTCTCGCAGTTTGGCGCCATTACCGGCGGCGTGTTTGCCTTGATGGTAGCTATCTCGAGTGTCGGACTGCTGATCGGCGGTATCGGCGTGATGAACATTATGCTGGTGTCCGTAACGGAGCGCACGCGGGAAATCGGCGTCAGGAAGGCGATTGGCGCGCGCCGGCGCGACATCGTGTTTCAGTTTCTGATTGAGGCGGCCACGCTGACGGGGCTGGGCGGAATTCTGGGAATTCTGACGGGCTCCGGCATTGCGCTGTTAATCCAGACCATTATGCCAACCTACATTCCCCTCTGGGCGCCGATTGTAGGCTTTGTGGTTTCAGTGGGGTTGGGTGTGATCTTCGGCTTGTGGCCGGCATGGAAGGCGGCGCGATTGAATCCGATTGAAGCGCTCAGGTATGAATAGAGGGATTTTTGATTCTTGATTCTTGAATCTTGATTTTGAGATCTCAGATCTGAAATTTGAGATCTGAAAATCTGAGATCTGCTGCAATCCGGCTCGCTGCGGCTCAACAGGTCAGTACCACCTCGCGGTAGCGGGTGGGTAAGCGATGTGCATCTCTTGACGTATGGACCCACCCGCTACCGCGTGGTGGTACTGACCTCATGGGACCGCGGCTTGAGTGATTGGTAGACAGGATCACCTGCTACCGCGAGGTGGTACTGACTTGCTCCATATCTGAAATCTCAGATATCTCAAATTTCAGATCTTCAGATCAAAAATCAACAATCTAAAATCCACCTCACTCCAGTTACAACGTCGCATCTGCCAGGGCCTTTTCGCCTGACAGCTCAGCCGCCGACTCCCCAAGGGCAGCCTGTGCTGCAGCCAGACGCGCCACCGGTAGCCGGAAGGGTGAACAACTTACGTAGTCGAGATTTATTTCGTGGCAAAAGGCGATAGAACTCGGATCGCCTCCATGCTCGCCACAGATCCCGATCTTTAGATCGGGTTTGGCGCTGCGGCCTCGTTCCGAGCCCAGCCGAACCAACTGGCCCACGCCATCACGATCGAGCACCTGAAAAGGATCTTCCGGCAGAATCCGGCGTTCAATATAGCTGGGAAGAAAGCGTCCCGAATCGTCTCGGCTCAAACCGAAGGTCGTCTGCGTTAGGTCGTTGGTGCCGAAAGAGAAGAAATCGGCATGCGTCGCGATGCTATCAGCCATCAGGGCAGCTCGTGGCAGCTCGATCATCGTGCCCACGTGATACTCGACGGTCATCCCGTGTTCGCCCATCACCTGTTGCGCTACTTCGTCGATTACCTCTCTCTGCTGCCGCAGTTCCTCGCTGAGCGAAACCAGCGGCACCATTATCTCCAAGGTCACCTTTTTCTTTTCGCCTTGCACCTGGCAAGCGGCCTCAAAGATCGCGCGACACTGCATGCGTGTGACTTCGGGAAACAGCAGACCCAATCGACAACCTCTGAATCCCAGCATGGGGTTGGATTCCCGCGTGCGCACCACCTGCCGCAGCAGGCGCCGCTTTTCATCGATCTCATCGAGCAGCTTGTCCATGTCTGCGAGGGTCGCCGCCAAACGCACGGCCATCTTCAGTTCCGCCAATTCACTCAACAGGTCGTCAACGCTCGGAAGAAACTCGTGCAGCGGCGGATCCAGCAACCGAATCGTGACCGGCAAGCCAGCCATCTCGCGGAAGATTCCCACAAAGTCGCCGCGCTGCAGCGGCAGCAGCTTCTCCAGCGCCTTCTCGCGCGCGCCGACACCGTCTGAAAGAATCATCTCGCGCATCGCCGCCAGACGTTGATCGCCGAAGAACATGTGTTCGGTGCGGCAAAGTCCTATTCCTTCGGCCCCGAACTGACGCGCAACTTTTGCATCACGCGGAGTGTCGGCATTGGCCCGTACGCGCAGCCGCCGGAATTTGTCCGCCCAACTCATTATCTCGTAGAAGTCTGAGCTCAGAGTTGGCTGGACCGTGGGCACCTGCCCCAGAAATACGCGTCCGGTGGATCCGTCTACCGTGATCCAATCGCCCTTGGTCACCACCGTTCCGTTGACGCTAAACTGCTGTTGGCTGTAATCAATTTCAAGCGAGCTTGCGCCGCTCACGCAAGTCTTGCCCATGCCGCGTGCCACCACGGCCGCGTGACTGGTCATGCCGCCGCGGGCCGTCACGATAGCTTGCGCGGCTACCATCCCGTGAAAATCGTCGGGGCTGGTTTCCTGTCTGACGAGGACCACCTTGGCGCCTTCGCGCGCCATCTCCTCGGCTTCGTCAGGACTGAATACCACCTGACCCTGCGCGGCGCCGGGACTTGCCGGCAAGCCCGTCGCCAGAACAGTCGCGTCAGTCTTCGGATCAACGGTCGGATGCAGCAGCTGATCGATCTGTTCGGGCGTAACGCGCTGCACCGCCAGGGCGCGATCGATTACCTTTTCATGGGCCATCTCAACCGCAATGCGTACTGCTGCGGCGCCACTGCGCTTGCCCGTGCGAGTTTGCAGCATCCAGAGCTTGCCGCGCTCGATGGTGAACTCCACGTCCTGCATGTCGCGATAGTGTTGTTCCAGCAGGCTGGCGATTGAGGCAAACTCCGTGTAGACCGCGGGCAACTCCTTTTTCAGTTGGCTGATAGGATGCGGTGTGCGAATGCCGGCGACAACATCCTCGCCCTGGGCGTTTAATAGATACTCGCCATAAAGCTCTTTCTCGCCCGTTGACGGATTCCGCGTGAAGGCGACGCCCGTGCCGCTTTCGATGCCCATGTTGCCGAAAACCATCGCTTGCACATTAACGGCGGTACCCAGCGAGTCAGGGATTCGATTCACGCGCCGGTAATCAACCGCGCGGCGGCCCATCCAGGAATTGAAGACTGCGGCAATCGCCACCCGAAGCTGTTCGTAGGGGTCTTCAGGAATAGCGTGTTGCTCGGCGACGATGATTTGCTTCTCGGCCGCAATGATGTCGCGCAAGTCGTCGGCCTTCAGATCAGTATCGCTTCCACCCTTAGTTTGCGCCTTGAATCGATCCATCACCCTTTCAAACTTCTCATGAGCGACCCCCATCACGATCTCGCCGAAGAGCGATGCAAAGCGACGGTAAGCGTCGAGCGCAAATCTGAGGTCTCCGGTTTGCGTAGCCAGACCCTGTACGGTTTCCTCGTTGAGGCCGAGGTTGAGCACCGTGTCCATCATCCCCGGCATCGAGAATGCGGCACCCGACCGCACGGAGACCAGCAACGGATTCTTCGGGTCACCGAAGCGCTTGCCGACCTTCTCCTCGATCTCACTTAAGCCTTCTTTGACCTGGTCCCAAAGGCCTTCAGGGAAGTTTTTGCCGTTGTCAAAAAACGCGTTGCAGGCTTCCGTCGTGACGACGAAACCCGGCGGCACGGGCAAGCCGGCCCGAGTCATCTCACTCAGACCCGCACCTTTTCCTCCGAGCAGCGCTTTGTCCTCGCCACTACCTTCCTCGAAAGGGTAGACCCACTTTTGGGCAGTTTCTTCAGCCGCGGGATTCTCTTCTTTTAAAAGGTTAGCTTCAGCCACATCGATTACCTCGTGAAAAAATGATAGACCTGCTTGGAAACGTGTCTTAACTGGAGTGTCGGGACAAAGAGCCTGGCTCCGGCTCCGCTCTAATCAGATTCAAAGTTTGGGCCGCATTTTGTAACATGTCAATCTGAAAGGTAGGGCGGCAATTTTCAGTATTGAGTTTTGGTTATCGTCGTGCAGTACAGTCAACCAGAGAACCCAGGAGCGGGAAATCGTTTAGCCGCGGATACACGCGAATAAACGCGGATCTGAAAAAGGGATTAACCGAATGCCTCGAGTGAGTTATTGTGCTTGTCTTGATTTTCGCTCTGATCCGCGTTCATCCGCGTGTATCCGCGGCTAAATGATTTCGCTTGACGGGCGGCGCCGAAATCTATGCACTTGCGATTACACTTGAAAACCGGAGCTGGGGTAATGAGAAAATAATGACCCAAGACACTCGTCAAGTCCGCTGGTGGATGTTGTTCGCAGTTACCGCCATCGCTCTGTATCTTTGTTGGCTGATGCTACAGCCGTTTGTCGCTGTGCTGGCCTGGGCCGCAGTTCTGGTGATCGTCTTCTATCCCGTACATCAGCGACTGCTCCAACGTCTCAAAAAGCCCGGCCTCAGCGCCTTGCTGTCGTGCATTCTTGTCATACTCACCATTCTGGTGCCGGTGGTGCTCGTGACCATAGCCGTGCTCAACGAATTCTCAGGCGCAATGAACAACCTGCAAGCGACTATCGCCTACCTGCTTGATCCTAATTCTCCTTATACCGGGCGGGTGCTGCGTTGGGTTAGTCAGTACATCGACATTGAGCAAGTTCGTTCAGGACAGTATCTGCTAGAGCGGCTGCAGGGAGTGAGCGGCCAGCTCGCAGGTCGGACGCTGGGCGTTATTGGTGGCGTAATCGGCGCCATCGTGCAGATGTTTTTCGTAGTCTTCACGATGTATTACCTCTTTCGCGATGGCGACAAGATTTTCGCTGCCTTGAGAGACGCTTTGCCGCTGGAGAGTAAACAAGCGTCGGCGATCATGGCAAGGACCCGAGATGTGATTGGGGCGAGTGTCTACGGTGTACTGGCCATCGCCGTTGTTCAGGGATCACTCGGAGGCATCGCCTTCTGGGTGTTGGGTGTGCCTTCGGCAATTGTCTGGGGAGTGGTCATGACCTTTCTGTCGATGATCCCGATGCTCGGAGCGTTTCTGGTATGGGTGCCTGCCGCCGCATATCTTGCCCTGACCGGGCACCCGGTTAAGGCTCTGTTCATGGTGCTGTGGGGGGCACTCGTGATTGGCATGGCTGATAATTTCCTGCGGCCAAAACTTGTAGGCGAGAGAACCAAGCTACACGAACTGCTGATATTCTTCGCTGTGCTGGGCGGTCTGCAGGTGTTTGGCGTGCTGGGAATTGTGTTGGGACCCGTGGTCCTGGCGATCACGCTGGCGCTGGTGGACGTATTCAAGGCAGCCGATCGTTCAGCAGAAACCTAACCAGGCCGCGCACTCAAAGTCGGAATCACTCAATTGCCAGATTGGGGTTTGGTTTGATTGCGCGAGCGCTCGAAGGGCGACGACTCTCGCCAGGCGGGCATGGCGTCGGCCTTCGGGAGATCCGAGGCCGGAACGGTGACGAACTCAGGGGTGGCGCCCTCGGGCTCCGTGGACGCTTCGACGGATGGACTGGTAGCCGTGGAGCGGGATCTCTCGG
>CAZVHN010000782.1:0-4004 GCA_964626895.1 uncultured Chloracidobacterium sp.
AACGATGGCGGTAGCATTTTCCTTTTTCGGGGCACGTTGAATGTAAGCAACAGCACAATCATCGGCGCAGTCAGCGTTGGTCCCACCAGCGCTTTTGGCACATGGACTGTCAAGAGCAGTATCGTCAGCCACGCTTCATCCGGCGCTTACACATCAGGCGGGTTCAACCTGATCGGCGATCCGGGCACGAGCACGGGCTTCACCAACGGCGTGAATAACGATCAGGTCGGTACGACAGCCGCGCCTCTCGACCCGCAGCTCGATCCCGCCGGCTTGCAAGACAACGGCGGCCCGACACAGACCATAGCGCTGTTGCCCAACAGCCCCGCCATTGACAAGGGCAGCGCCGACGGCCTGACCGGCATGCTTACCACCGATCAGCGCGGCCCCGGCTTCCAACGCACTGTAGATAACACATCCCTTCCGCCGGCCACTGGCGGCGACAACACAGACATCGGTGCATTCGAGTTTGCTCCGCCACCCCTAACCGCCGGCAATGCGCTCCTGATAAATGAAAGCTGCCCGCCCGCCAATGGGGCCATCGACCCCGGCGAGCGCGTTACCGTAAACCTCGAGTTAATGAATACCAGCAATGCCGCCACCTCGAGCCTGGTAGCAACTCTGCAATCTTCCGGTGAAGTGCTGGCGCCGTCCGCACCTCAAAACTATGGAGCAGTTGCGGTCAACGGTTCGGGGGCACGTGACTTCTCGTTCACCGTCCCAGGAAACGTCAGCTCGGGCCAGACGATAACAGCGACGCTGCACTTGCAGGACGGGGCTAATAATCTTGGCACAGTGAGTTTCAACTTTACGGCCGGCCCATCGCCTTGCAGCTTCGTCAGACTGGTGGTGACTTCATCTCTCAGTCGTGCGAATGCTTCGACCGTTGTCGGCGCGATTAGGGTGCAGAACATTGGCTCGCTGCCCGCCAACAATGTGACGTTAACCACTGCGAGATTGGGAGGCACGAACGGCACGCCGTTACCACAGGGTTTGGGCAGCCTGGCGCCGGGTGCGTCAGCCAGCGTGACGATGAACTTCAATAATTCAACTCCGGGGTCGTCGTCGATGCTGACAACGGGTGGTACTTATACAGGCGGCACGTTCAGCAGTACTAAGCGCGTCACCATCCCATGACACCCGTGACACCTGTCAAGGCAAGGCCGTAAGAGACTTCGTCGAAACGGACACGACGAGATGTTTTTCTCGAAATGTTGTATCAAATTGAATAGCAGTTCACACCGAAGTTTCCAAGGCTACGATGTGTTTCCGAGTCGAGGACATTGATTCAGCCTATGCAGAACTAGCTTCGAAAGGAATCGAGATTGAACTTGGCGCGGACTCGTGAGTGCGAAAGGCCTTGTTTTCGCGTATGCTGCGCTCTAAACTCCCTTCATGAGCACGAACATATTAGACACCGCCAAAAGACTGCCTCTCTCTGAGCGAATCGAACTGGTAGAAGCGCTTTGGGAGAGTATCATCCAAGACGGTTACGAGCCCGAGCTAACGGCCGCACAAGCGGAGGAATTGGATAGCCGATTGGCAGCGCACGAGAAGACTCCTGACGACGTTGTCTCGTGGGAGACGGTCAAGGCTGATCTTGAATCCAAGTATCGGAAGAGTTGATGCCCCTTCCTTTGGTCTTTCGTCGCATTGCTCAGCTTGAACTCGATGAATCGGTGTCGTGGTACGAAAAGAAACGAGCGGGACTTGGCACCGAGTTTAGGATTGAAATTGAAAAGAACCTCGAAAGAATAGCTAACCAGCCCCAACTGTTCAGGCAGATTCGAGGAAGAGTTCGTAGGGGTGTCCTGCAACGTTTTCCCTATTCAATATATTTCTTGCCCGAAGTCGACAGGATAATTGTCCTCGCTGTTTTCCACGCTCGACGAGCGCCTCAAAATCTTGAACGTCGCTTCTCGATTCAAGACTAAATTAATCGCCTCCTTAGTAAGTCAAGCGCGGCTTGCGATGCGCGCCAGCGGATCAGGTGACGATCACCCGGAAGCATTAACTTTCGATGCTCCGTTTTAACTTCGCTGGCGAGCGCGATGTAGACCAACCCCACAGGCTTCTCCTCGGTTCCCCCTCCAGGACCCGCAATTCCTGTCACCGAGAGCCCAAAGTCTGTTCCCGCCCGTTTACGAATCCCTTCGGCCATCGCTTCAGCTACCGGCGCACTCACTGCTCCATGCTCGAGCAGCAGCACCGGTTCGACGCCGATGGTTCCTGTCTTCGACTCATTTGAATAAGCCACCACGCCTTCGATGAAGTAGCGAGATGAGCCGGCAACATCTGTGAGACGCTCGGCGATCAGACCACCAGTACAACTTTCTGCGACCGCGATGGTGTAGCCTCCAACAGATAATCGCAGACCGACGATCTCCTCCATCTGCTCGCCTCGGAACGCGAAAACTGAGTGGCCCAATTCAGATTCGAGCTCGAAAGACAACTTATCAAGCAATAGTTCGGCATCTGCTTCCGTTCGACCGCGAGCAGTAAGCTGAACTTCGATTTCACTCTTGTTGAAGAGAATCGTGGTTTGGGGATTGGTGTACCGAGTGTAGATGGGAGCAATCCTCTCATCGACAGCCGATTCACCCATTCCCGCCACCCGCAGCACGCGACGGACCACACGCAGGTATCCGGCCTCTGCCTCGAGCTTCGGCTGCACATAGCTTTCAAACATCGGGCGCATCTCCCTGGGAGGGCCGGGCAAAAGGGCGATTGACGTGTCGTCGTGCTCGATAAACAGACCGGGCGCTGTGCCGTTCGGATTGTCGAGCACTTCTGCGCCGTCAATCACCATTGCCTGCCGGGAATTGCGTTCCGGCATCGTGAGCCCAAAACTCAGGAACCGCTTCCGAATCTCTTCCAGCAGGGACTCATCAAGAAACAGCCTTCGACCCAGAGCACGTGCCGCTACCTTGCGAGTGATGTCATCTTCGGTCGGGCCAAGGCCGCCGGTGGTGATCACGACTCGAGACCGCTTAACTGCGTCTCTGATCGTTTCCTCCAGACGCGAGTCATCGTCGCCGACGATGGTCTTCAGCTTCACTTCAATACCGATGCCGTTGAGTTTTTCGGTTAGCCAGAGGCTGTTCGTATCCGTGCGATCGGGGGCCAACAATTCCGAACCGATCGCAATGATTTCAGCTGTAAGAGTTGGTGCTAGCAAGATGGGGGAGTGTAAATCCACACAAGAGTCAACGTTGTAGTCACGGGAGCAGCCGCGGATGAACGCGGATGACACAGATCTGAACAACAATAGGAATAGAGTTATCTCTTCATCCGCGTGTATCTGCGTTCATCCGCGTCTTATTTCTCGTAAGTTATCGGGGTCAAGCAAGCCTGCGAAGGATTGCATCGCCCGCCTGTTTCGTGGAAAGGGCACCGCCAAGGTCTTCGGTGGTTTCGTTTTGTGAAACTGCGCCGCGGACGGCCGCTTCAATCGCTTTACCGGCTTCGGGATAACCGAGGTACTCTACCATCATTGCTGAAGTGAGTATGGCTCCGATCGGGTTCGCGATACCCTTCCCTGCGAGTGGCGGCGCGCTTCCATGCACTGGTTCAAACAACGAAACCCTGCCCGGGTGAATGTTCCCCGAAGCGGCCAATCCCAGCCCACCCTGAATCGCTGCGCCCAGGTCGGTCAGGATGTCGCCGAAAAGATTATTGCTGACAATCACGTCATACTGAGCGGGATCGAGCACCATGAACATGGCCATCGCATCAACGTACTGGTGGTTCGCGTCAATCTCCGGATACCCGACCGCAACTTCTTTAAAGACCCTTTGCCATAGATCGCCCCCGAATCGCTGTACGTTTGACTTATCGGCCATCGTGACGCGTTTGCGTCCTTGCGCTCGCGCATACTCAAAAGCGGCTACGATAATTCGCTCCACTCCGCGACGGGTGTTTAGTTCCTCTTGAGTAGCAATCTCCTCCGCAGTTCCCTTCTTGAGGAAACCGCCGGCTCCGCAATAAGCGCCCTCGGTGTTCTC
>CAZVHN010000783.1:0-9212 GCA_964626895.1 uncultured Chloracidobacterium sp.
CCAAGAGAAAAGCGGCACTTCTTTAGTGCCTTGTCATCCCCGCTATGTCAATTCCCTTCTCAGAAGGAATGGGCATTATAAGGAGATTCAATCTGTTGTCAACACCCCCACTGAGAACGCACCCCCCCTGAGAAAAGCCTCGCATTCCACTCGCGCTTATTCGTGAGGCCGTGGTCAGGGGAGGGTTAGATGCGCAAAGGCCCAATCTATTTGGGATCTTTCAAATGGTAGTAACCTCCCAATCCGCAGGGTCTACAGACAACTTGGTCGTCACCAGATAGTCGGATTTCTCGCCCGTCGTTAATTTCCTCCCCGCATCGCGAGCAGACAACTCGCGACCGCGGCCGGCCAGGTGCATCGAACTCACTGTACTGAACTTCCACGTCCTCCATTCTGAAGAGTTCGCTATCCATTGCCTCACGATAAGTCTGAAACTGTCGGTCGCTGCGGCTGGGAACGTGCGGATGCCGCTTGTCTGCCAACCCGCGCGAACTCTCAAGGGCTACGATCCGCACAGCTTGATTGGTCTCGGTATTGAGAAAGGTCGCTGCGACCTTTCCGTAATCCACATACTTGAGACTTCGTCTGCCAAGTCGAACCCCGGTTCCAGCGCTCACAGCATCAGCCATACATCGGTCGATCTCGACCCAAACTATAAGCTTCTTTCTATCAGCCCCCTTGGGGTCGTTCAATCCGATGGCAGCGCACCCGAGCAGGGCCATGCGCGCGCCCAACAGCTGCCCTGCACACATGTGGCCGTGCAGAGTCTCACAATCCTTAAGCACCTCATCCAAAGGCTGCATTTCGATCACCTGAGTGTTGACGGGGTAGCGCCCGGTATTTCAATTTTACACCGAAACAGGGGCAACAACTCTGCGCACATCGGCTAGTAGCTGAGGAAAGCTCTCTTGAGTGTAGATCTGAAGCCCATCCACCAGGAGCCCTAGTTCGGAACTCTTCGCCCATTCACGGAACGACTGTCGAGCATTGTCTTCGTGTTCTGAACTATCCCAAAGATACAGAGCTGAAGCTTTGCTTAGAGCGCGTCTGGCTGAGCCTTTGATCTTTATATCATTTCCGCGAGCGACCATGATCAAATAATCGACGTCAATAAATCGTGTGAAACTGTTTCCTTCTATGATAACCCCTTCTGATTGCACGCGCTCGAGAGCCTGGTTGATTCCCTTCTCTACTTGATGCTCGGTGGCGATCATCCAATGCACATTCTTCGCCCCCGCATCCCAGTAACGTCCAGTATCTTTGCCGGGGGCGTAAGTCTGGTCGCGACCCGAACGGACCACCGGTTCATCACCCAACAAATGACTCACACAGCAAGCGTGGGGGTCCTTACCGCAGGATCTATAGTGTCCTCGAGTTGTCTTAATTGCTTCCCAAGCCGGCAGACTCTTCAATAACCGACACATCAGTGTCGTCTTGCCGACGTTTGATGCGAATCCCCCGACTGCGACTATTGTTGGACGAGTCATAGAAACCGTTCTTAGGATCCTGGAAGAGGCGGAAAAAAGGATTTCGTTCGGGGTCGCGATGAGGGACCAAGCTATTTCCGGCGCCTGTCGTCAACAGCTGCACCGGGAGCCGCCACTTTCAATATTCCCCTACCGTCCTTATAAATACTATATTGCGCGTCCTTGATCTGGCTGCCCTGATCTTGCACGCGGACAGTAAAGGTCTTGTTTTCACCCTGCCCCTCTACTCTCAGCGGTAAGAAACCCTTCACATCGGAACTACGGTAGGCTGTGTAATGCTCCTGATTGCGCTTGTCATATCCGACCACATAGATACGATCGAAATCGGGTTCATCAAGCGTGCGAGGCTGGTTCGAGCTGCTCTTCTCCAGAATGATCCAGCTGCCTGGCCGAGCTTCCTTCCCCGCATTCTTATCGGTTAAGGATCCTTCGCCCGGACTACCGTCAAGCCTTTGCCAAGCGACAAACTCTCTACCTGTGCGATAGAAAATAATATCGCTGGGCACTGCCAGCTCAACTTGTTTGCCATAAATCCAACCGGCGGGTGCCGGAGAAATCTCAGGGGGCAGCCTAACTTTGTACCAAAGCTCGTTCGCTTCCTCAATCTCGTTCTCTTCTTGACCACGACTCGCCCCACGTCTGGCCACCGGTTGGGCACTTCCCGCCTTTGGCGCCACGTCGCTTTCGATTGCTTCTGACGACTTTGGCTTCGGGATCCGTTTCCAACCAACGATTTCAAAACTCGACCCCGTGTCGAGTCTCATCATAATGTTTTCATTGCCGCTTCGATCAGGAGACAGTCGGAGATTCGAGCTGGCGCGCAGTTGTCCAGTGGCTTGCGCAGCGACACCCTTGTCTTCCTCAGCCAGTCTACGGGAAGTCTCGAGCACTTCTTCCGGCATGACATTGCGAGCCTCAATCCAGCCCTCAGTGTTCTCTGCATCATTCATCCGGACGCGCAGCCACCGCTCTTTCCGCGTGTTGTCACTTGGGTCTTGCACATCGAGTGCCTCAAGAATCTCAACCGCATCTCCCCGGTTAACTTCCAACAGATCCGCCGCGACCACTGCCGTCGAGCTGCGAATCTGGGCACGGCGCGTAACGACCACACCCGAATCGCTCCTCTTCGCGAGAGTGTTACAACCCACTGCCAAACCTGAGAGCGCGAAGATAAGTAAAGCTTGAGAAAAACGGATCGGCATTTCGGTTTTAAGATGCAGGTCAGCCCAACCGCGACTACCCCTGATAACCTAAGGAGCGAAGTAACCTGCCTTGCTCAACTGTTAGTTCCTTGTTAATCAGAATCCGTGTTCGAAAGTCCTTGGTTTCGATACGAAGGCCATAAGGGGCAAGAGTCGGATCGAGCGCGATATCGCCGGGGTTCTGTACGTAACGTTCAAAAAACTGCTTCATTCCAGGCGGCCTGTTCAAGATCGACATTATAACCTCGTTCGCATTTCCTGGTCCCATTGCGCCCGTTCGAAAGAGTTCTGGGTAGATATCAGCCCCTGAAGTTCCATTCCGAGTAAGCTGCCGCAACATCAGATCATGGATGAACGCGACCAGCATTCCCTTGTCGTATACAAAAGACGGGCCGGCCGTCCAGCGTCGCTCTGAGGCCTCAATCAGAGACAATCTATCATGGTCCGGTAGGGAGCGGTATGAGTCATAAACGCGAGCCATCGTGTCCAGGTAGTGGTCAAACTTGATAAGGTTGAGGCGGAGACATGTAAGCAAAGCCTGGTAGAGAGTAAAACCCTCAAAAAACCAATCGTAGTCGCCCTCAAGCGCGAGCCTGTTCGGGACCCACAGATGAAATAGTTCATGCGCCAGCACCACGCCCAACCTCGCCAACAGCGCCCGGGCACTGGCATTGCTCCCTAGTAACAACACAACGCTGGCACCGCGTGTGTCGGCGGTCCACCGTTCAGGTCCAACCACTCCGCTAAAAGGCGCGAGCAAAACCACCGATCTGCCATACAGCCGATGTTTGGTGAGTTTCGAATGCTCTTCGACAATCTTGCCCGCTAGCTTGAGCACGTCGCTATCCGCAAAAGGCCAGTCACCCGAAGTAACCAGAGCCAGTTCCACAGAGTCGGCACGCACGCGCGTTTCACGCAACTCGCGGCCAATATAAAAGACTGCGCTATCGATGTTCGCAACGGTATACTGCTGATTCTTGCCAGGCAGAAGAGCCGATGCGACTGTCCAGCCTGCAGGGAGCTTGAATTCAATGGTGACAGATGATGGAACGAGGCTCTCTCTGCCGAGCCGTGGTAAGAGGTCCGCCAACATCAGGAAGCCGCGTTCCTGATTTATCCAGGACACGTGAGACAACTCAGCCAGTCGCGACCGCTCCTCTAGCTGGATCTCATAACTAAATGTTGAAACCTCCTTGCTCGAGCGAAACTCACCGGGGGCGAGGTTCCGAACTGAAACCGTTTCACCGGGTGCCGCCACCTTAAGACTCTCGACGCGGTGGCCGAGCCTGGGTATGCCGGCGTATATATTACGAAATGACCACGTGTCAGCGAGAAGGCCTTCAGCTTCGACTAGGACCCTGGCAGGAGACAGTGACGCAACGATGACTCGAACCTTGAGCGACTGGGCATGAACTTCTTCCGCTGGATAGATGAGAAATCCGAGGATCGCGAAGAGTATTCGCAGTTGTTTGTTCTGGGGAACCCTTTGTTCTGCCAACCGCATCAACCACTCTCAAAATCGATAAGAAATTCGGGGAGAACACTTCAAAAAGAATCAACGGCCATCAAGCAAGGTGTGTTTGACACTCCAGTCACCCACGCTTACTATTGCACCATCGGACTGTAACACAACGCTCGGAACAGTGACTAGAAAACCATACTCAACAGGTCTCTCTCGACGCTCCTTATTGGCGCGCGTGCTATCGTCGTTGCTGCTTGTTTTTATTCTTTACGCCACAACAATAGAGGCAGCACACAGGCACGGAAGACTTCTCAAGACAGAGGGTTCCGAGCAGTCTCTCTCCGTCTCGCATCCCAGTATCCCCACAAACGTGGGCGGTCAGTTTGGATGCGGTGAATGTCTCATCTGCCAATTACAAAAGAGCTTTTCAGCCACACTGGTAACGGTCCGTGCAGTTAGTTCCCTACCTTGCTCGCGACGAGAGCTTATAATACCTGCGGCGATAGCTTTCAAATCCGAGACCAACGCACCACAGAAGGGTCGCGCTCCTCCTCTAGCCAACTAGAAAACCGCTCGATTCGCGTGGATCTGTTCAGACCATGCGAGTCAACGCATTGCGGGGTTCCTTCCAGCTCTCATCTTCAAACTATGGATGAAAACTGGAACCGATCCGCGACGTTTATCAAACGGACTAGAGGTTGGTGCAATGATATTCAAGAAATCTTTCCAGATAGCAGTTTTACTTACAGCATCGCTATTGCTAATTCAATCAGTTTTCGCGCAGGCAAGAATTGGCACGGTGCAGGGGACCGTTAAAGACCCAACCGGCGCGCTCGTCCGGAGCGCTGAAGTAACGATAACCCAGCCGGTTACGAGATACTCACAGAAAGTCCAAACCGATCAGCAGGGTAGTTTCAAGTTAGTAAATGTGCCCTTCAACACCTACAAAGTTCGCGCAGAGGCCGCCGGATTTCAGCCTGTAGAGCAGTCCATCGATCTTGAAAGTACTGTTCCATTGAATCTCGATCTTTCCCTTTCAATCACCGCGGCCGAGGCTGCCGTGACCATCACAGAAGATAACGCCGCGCTGCTTGAACCGGATCGCTCTTCTTCGGATACCGATATTAACCAGTCGATCCTGGAACGCCCTCTGGGTGCTGCGCCATCTCGAGCAATCGAGAGCATTGTTGCCTCGGCTCCGGGCTTTGTTACCGACGACAACGGCCGCATGCACCCGCGAGGCTCCGAATCTCAAGTGCAATATGTTGTTGACGGCATACCAGTGACGGATAACCTCTCGGCCATTTTTTCTACCAGTCTTGACGCCCGAACACTACGCACAGTCGAAGTGCTTACCGGCGGAATTCCCGCGGAGTTTGGCGACAAACTGGCCGGGGTCATTATTGTCAACACCCGCTCGGGCCTGGAAGGCCCCACACAGGCAGGCCTTTCTTTCTCTGGTGGAAGTTTTTCGACAGGGGAAATGGCTGCCGACTTCGCAACGCACACCAAGAAGTTTGGCTTTCTTACCAACCTTTCAGCTTCGACGTCGCAGCGCTACCTCGATCCACCAACGATTGATAACTTCCGCAACTTTGGTCGCACAGGCAAAGGTTTCTCCCGGCTTGACTACCAGTTTGATCAAAACAATAGCCTGCGAGGTGTCTTTACGTTTGGTGGGTCAAACTTCCAGGTGGCGAATCGCCTGGAGCAGGAGCTTGCGGGCCAGGAGCAGCGGCAGCGGCTGCGAGACAACTCGCAAAGCATTACTTTTCAGCACATCTTCTCACCGGAAACCTTGGGCCAATTCTCAGTCTTTAACCGCTTCAGTCGCGCCAAACTCTTCAGCAATCCGGCATCAACTCCCGTTGTCGCTTTTCAGAATCGCGCGTTGCGAAACTACGGCGGTATTGGCTCGCTGGCCCTTACACGTGGGCATCACAACATCAAGTTTGGCGGGCAAGTGGTAATCACACCTGTCAGCGAAAACTTCAGCTTCTACCCGACCGTCCACTTCGATGATCTTATGGACGAAAACGGCAACGTTCTTCCTAATCCTATTAACACCTTCAATGTGGCACGCCCGTTTGTTTTTGTGGGCGAGAAAACCGGTCGTACTCTCAGTGCTTACGTCCAGGATCGTTTCCCCCTCTTCAAGAATTTCACGCTTGATGCGGGCATCCGCTACGACGATTACCGGCTGTTGATTGGCGAGCAGGCCTTGAGTCCGCGGATCGCTGTCGCGTATTACGTTCCCCGCACGCAAACAACTCTGCGCGCCTCGTATAATCGTTTCTTCCAACCACCTCCGGCTGAGAACCTCTTGCTTGCCAGTTCGCGAGAAGCGGCGTCAATTTCTCCAATCGCTGTCATTCAAGGAGTCACGACCGTGCAACCGATCCTGCCGGACAAAGAGCACGTGTTTGAAGTTGGCGCACAGCAGCTCCTGACGCACTTCTTCAGGCTCAACCTGACGCTCTATCAAAAGCGCATCACGAACTTCTCCGACAAGGACCAGTTTGTCGAAACAGGAGTCATCTTTCCGGTCGCCATCTCATCGGGACGCGTGACAGGTGAAGAGGTTAGAATCGAGTCAACCGACATCAAGGGTTTTCACGGTTCTATGTCCTACTCTAATTCGCATGCATACGGGATAACTCCGATTACTGGAGGCCTGTTTCTTGGCGAGGATCCGCGGGAGCTTCAAACAAGGGGCGTGAAGTTTTCGGCTGATCATGACCAGCGAAACTCCGTGCAGTTTCAAGTGAGCTATAACCATAAGCCGTCCGGCTTCTACGCCACCTTCGCTGGGCGCTACGATTCGGGCGTCCCCACCGATGTCGAAGCAGGAACGACGCTCTCCGATTTCATCGCAGAAGGCTTCGATCCGCGTCTTTATGAGGAGATCGATTTCGCGCGAGGTCGGGTTCGACCAAGGACAATTCTCGACTTGTCGGTGGGCGCAGACTTGTTCCAGAAGGAGCGCGTCTCGATGAACGTCCAGTTTGACATTCAGAACCTGACCAACGAACTGTTTCTTTACAATTTTCAGTCAGTATTTAGTGGCACTCATGTAGGCTATCCACGGCTCTTTAGCGGCCGCCTGTCGCTCAGGTTTAAGTAGGCTTCGACTTCTCCGACCGAGCTCTCTTTCCTCTCAACGGCTGATGCCGGCTAGCACCCGTGCTTCGTAGTGGATGCCGTGACGGCTCCGGCTATTGAATTCCAACTGGAGCGTCACTCTCTCGCGCGGTGCTAAAACACCGTCAATGCCAAGATCGACGACAACGTAAGGGCTGACGGGAAGCGCGCAGAAGGTTGTGCCGCTCTGATTTACCAGCGTGACGTTCCGGCCCAAGCCATCAAGCACAAAAGAGAGTGGTCCACGGATGTTGCTGTGGCTCACGTTAGTAATCCTGACGGTTCGCCTGAAACGTCCAGTCAGGTGGTCTACGTGGACCTGGTCGTCGTCGGCGTCCCCCTTGATCCTGGGCCCAACCTCCCTGATCCTAAGTTGCGCCGTAACATCTGTGGCGCAGGCGGGCGGTGTGAAGCCCGTCTCCTCGGGCCAGAAGCCACCGTCAAAGAGGTAAGGCCCGCCGCCCATCACCACAGCGTCGTGCTGGGCCATGGTGCCGATGATCACGTAGTTGCCGCCTGCACTAGTATTGCTGCCGCCGGCAATCGTCGGCTTCGTGATCTCGTAAGGACCGCCGGACTGCCCGTGCGCCATCGCGAGACACGCCAAGATTAGGAGCAAGGACAATAACAAAATCCGGTGCGGTGTTAGTGAGTGTCTCATCTCAGTTACCTCTCATCGACGTGTCTGATCCTCGCCTTTGTCGGACGGCCCAATGCAAGTAGCGCGGACCAAAGATAAAGATCCCTGCTCGGCTCTGAACAGCCAGAGCCTGTAGAGTCAAACTAAGGCCTGCCGATGACGGCAGTGCCGCCGAGGCTGCGTAGCTCCAGCCGTTTGTTGATTCTGGATCCCCCGACGAACGTTTCGTTGCAATTGCCGGGGAAGATCCAGATGGCACGGTATCTCGTAGTCACATTGATCGCCTCGGCCACGGTGTTGAACGGGAAGACGACGCTGCCGTCTTCAAAAGGCGGCTGAGGGCCGCATCTCACGTACACCCCGCCGGAGGCGCGGTAGAGGCCGCGTCCGTGGGTGGCGGCGATCAGGTCTCCACCCATCCAAAACAATTCGTCGACGGAGACGTTGGCCGGGCCGTCTTGGGTCGGCTCCCAGTTAGCGCCGGCATCCGTTGATGTGAAGATGCCGATCTCTGTGCCGGCGTAAAGGAGGTTCGTGTTGACGGGATGATAAACCAACGTGCGGACGGGCACGTTGGGCAACCCCGTCACGCCAGTGCCGGTGATGTCCGTCCACGTCGTGCCGTTATTGGTTGAGCGCCAGACGTTGTCGCCGGCAAAGCCGCCGAAGGTGGCATAGAGCCAGTGGGGGCTGCGGGTGCTGTCAATTACCAGACGAGTCACCATCCGGTTTGGGAGGGCGGCGGTGTCGATCCTGGTCCAGGTCGCCGTCGGGTTTGGGCCCCTGCCGCCGACGGTGAAGAAAATGCTGCCGTCGTTGTGCCCGACGAGGAAGAAATTCGAGTTGGCGGAGGAGATTGCGATGGCGCTGACGGGAATGTTACCCGGCAGCGGATTTTTGATCGCGGTCCAAGTGGGAGTCGTATCCTTGACGTTCAGGCTCCGCCACAGGCTGATGCCTCCGGCCAGCAAGGTGTTGGGCTCGTTGAGGTCGAGGACGAGCGGGGCGATGAAGTTCGTATTGTTGGGATTGTTCGCGTCGGTAATGCCGGTGAATATGTTGCTCGCGGACACGGCGCCATTAGTGCTGCGGTGAACCGCCAAGTTTTGCGACTCGCCGTAAAAGAAATTGGAGTCGGTCGGGTCTGCGGCGCAGTACCCGCCGTCGTTGCCGAACGTGGAGGTCCATCCTTCCGTGTTGCCCGAAAACCTCTGGGTGCCATTGTCCTGCGTGCCGCCGACGATGACGCCTGAGGCGACGTTGCCCGCAGCGCCGTAGAA
>CAZVHN010000784.1:0-2527 GCA_964626895.1 uncultured Chloracidobacterium sp.
TACTGTAAACAGCGACGTTGTTCTTCACCGCCGCGTCAATCGCATCCTGGCGCTTGATAATGCTGCTCGTATCATCGCCGTCGCTAAGGAGAATCACTGCTCGCCGCGAGTTTTCCGGAGCCTGGCTCAACACTTCGCTGACGCTTTCCCATACCGAGTCCCAGATGCTGGTCCAGCACAAAGGATCCTCCTGCACCGGCTTCTCTTCGTCGCAATTTGGATTGTTTACCGGCAGCTCAACTCTTAAGTGATCGATCGCGCGATTTAACTTTAAGACATTCTCGGTCAGTTGCTGCTCAACCCTGGGAACGCCGGTGAATGAGATTACGGCTACCTTGTCCTTATCCGGCCTGACGACAGCGCGTATGAATGCCTTGGCAGCCTTCTTCTCGTCAGGGAGCGTGCGCTCCTGCGACTTGCTGGTATCAACCAGAATCACCAGCGTCAGGGGACGATCGGTTTCACGCTCAAACAGACTGATTGTCTGCTGAGCGTCGTTTTCGTAGATCCTTAGATCATTCGCTCGCAGAGTGGTGATGAAATGTCGATCTCGATCGACGGCGGTGAAGACCGTGTTCACGAGGTTGGTCTCTACGCGCACGACTTCGGGTTCAGGCTCATCTTCAACCGAATCTGGAATGGTGTTGGGTTGCTTCGCGCTCACCGTGCGCGGGCGCCGTTGGTTTCGTTCAGAACCACTCTGCGCGTATATGTCAGATGAACTGAAGGCCGCCAGAGCCAACAGAGTTACTGTGAGCAATTTTGATCTAGACACCATAATTCAACTTACCTCGGCAAATGAGCTTGATTGGATTACTAAACACTTTGGATTCAGAACGAAGTGCTTCTCAGAGTTGTGGGTCAGTTTGGTTTTCGGCACATCATCCCGAAGGGATCTAAGTTAATAGCCGTGGGTGAGCGTTGCGCGACGCCCACGGATAGGCGAGAGAAACAATCCTGACCCTCCTAAGGTACTAGACGCGTAAGTCTAATGATTTCAACAACGGTGCTATCGCGTCTTGTACCTTTCATTAAATAACGCGGGCCGCCCGCGTCGGATGCTGAAGGGGTCACATGTTCGGGCTCTGTTTGACCCTTCCAGGGTCAGGAATCTTTTCTCCAATCCTCCGTGGGCGTCGCGCAACGCTCGCCCACGGCTATTGACTTAAATCCCTTCGGGATTCGAAAACACGTTGAATGTGACCACAAATTCAAATGGGCAGTCTCCACGGTGGCGACTGCCCAGAAGATTGCCACAGGCAATTGGTTAGTAACGACGGTTGCGATTGCGAAGCTTGTAGGTATAGAGAGCTGAACCGCCCCCACCAGCCAAGGCGCCAATACCCGCGCCCTTCTTACCACCGATGAGGCCGCCAACCGCCGCGCCAGACCCCGCTCCAATCGCTACAGTCAGCTTGTCGCGGTGCTTCTGCCAGAAGCTCCGGCCACGCGGCCGCTGCTGACTAGAGGTATAGACAGGTCGCGAGTTGGAACTGTTCGCATACCTGCTACTGGAGTTGCGGTAAACAACGCGGGTGGGCTGAGTAACAACCGAGGCCGGAGCTAACGAGCGAGTGCCAGCCGCGCCAGCTTCCGCCGCACGAAATCCATCGGCAAACCCGACTTTGTACGCGCTCTGCTCATCTGATGTGTTGAATTCAGCGGGAATAAACTGGTCGTTGCCAGTCTGTTCCTGAGTGGCCACCGTGTTATACGCGGGCGTGTCCTGCGCCGCGGTTTGGGCCGCCGTCGTTTGCTGATTTTTCGAGTGCATTACGAGCGCGCCAACGGAGCCGCCCACGAGGGCTGCTATCAAAGCAACCGGTAGTAATCTATTAGTCATAATCATCGCTCAAATTCTCCTTCGCGTCTTAAAGTGTCAATGCCGCTTACTAGCTGCACGACCTAAGGAGCAAGATGCGTTCCCCGGCGGGTTTTCCCAGGGCGCGTAATGCCAGACCTGCCAAAAACATCCATGATTGCTAGGCAATATTGCGAGATATAACGAATTTGCAATCAAAGGCCGGTATCAGATCCAGTCGAGCCACAGGCTCCATACCCGATATCGAATTGTCTTGTACGAAATGATCAGTTGCTCTCCGTTCTCTGGCTGTCTTCTACGCGGCCCAGTCCGCATAGCGGACGACTGACAGTAGCCCAGCACTTAAGTGCTGGGATCACTGTTCCATACCTCATCCAGTCCGGCTTGGCGGACGATTGAACAGTTCTTGGTATCAGTCATCAGTGAGGTTTTCTTCAGCCGTCCGTTTCACGGACTGGAAGAATTCACGACGACCCGTCCCAGCACTCAAGTGCTGGGCTATTGTCAGTCGTCCGCGTATGCGGACTGAGGAAAAAACAAAACCGGCCAGGGAACTCCCTGGCCGGTTTTATCACTGTGCGGTCTCATTAGGGGCTACCCGTTGCATAGCTGGTAGTTTGCTCTCTCGCAGCAGTTCGAGTGCCTTCTTCATCTGGACGTCCTCAACTGCGGGTCTGGCGACATTCGGTGCCACTGTAGATTCCG
>CAZVHN010000785.1:0-5802 GCA_964626895.1 uncultured Chloracidobacterium sp.
ATCTCTGCTCTCTGTCTATATAAACTCCCGAACGGGAAAAAGGTTACGCACAAATTCTAACTGGAATGGCTGTGCGTCATCTTTTCCCGTTCCCCTCTTACCTTTTTCCCTTTTCCGGTTTTCCCCTTTTCTCCTTTCCAAGTTACTATATGCCAAACTCTTCCCCGTAGTCCGGCGTCTAACAGACAGAATTTTGCCCCGCTTGTCAGAGTGGGAGGATACAACCGGGTCGCTACCGCTCGCCGTTCTGACAGGATTAGGTAGCGCCAGGTATCTACGGCAGCCAGCTAGTGAGGTAAAAGGATTCATGAAGATCTGGATGACAACCTTCTTTATTCTCGGGCTCTCGTTTGGGGCAGCGTCTTTGCTCGCCGCACAGGAAGACCCAAACTTGAATCCTACTGAGGAGCAACAGCAAAAGGAAAAAGCGGAGAAACAGAAGAGGGCCTACACTCTGCTCGAACAGGTTGTTGATGAGGCCCAATTGCTGAAGCTGCCCGAGAACCGTGTCAGGGTCCAAATTGGCGCCGCGGATTTGCTATGGCAACGCAATGAGGGTCGCGCTCGCAATCTATTCGCGCTGGCTGCCGAAGGCGTGGCCGAGATGATGCGAAACGCGAGTGCGAATCCTGGCCAGGATGAGCGTCGAGGTCCTAACCGGGGTGGAGCCGGTGGCCAGCTTCGGCAGGAGTTGGTACTGGCCGCCGCTCGTCATGACGCGACGCTCGCTTATCAATTACTGGCTGCTACCCGACCTGCAACACCATCTGCCGGCACTGGCAATGCGCGCATTGACTCCGAAGATAATCTTGAGGAACGTCTGCTGGCGCAGGTTGCGGAACTTGATCCCAGACTTGCGTTGCAAAACGCCGAGCAGATGCTCGATAAAGGTCAGTACTCCCGTTCGCTGGCCCAGGTGCTGGCCCAGCTTCAGGCAAAAGATAAGGATGCGGCGGCGAAGCTCGAAGACAAGCTTGTCAAGCGGCTTCAATCTGCGAACATACTCTCCACGCCTGATGCCGGCACACTCGCACTTAGTTTGCTGGGATCAGGACCGCGGCCTGCTGAGAACGTCACCACTCCTTCGCCGGCTTCATCGAGTAACAGCGCTCAAATGTTGGCGTCTTCGTCGTATTCGAGCCTGCTGGGAAACGTGATCGACGCAGCACTCAAAGCCATACCCCCGCCGGCGGGTAGTCAACGAAGTGCCAACAACTTCCGAGGCCGACGTGGCGGTCCCGGTGGCGGTGGCGGCGGACAAAACAACGCTACGACTGAACCATCCGCGGCGGAACTAGAGCAGAACAACGCGCGGCGACTGCTTGGTGGATTGCAGGTGATGCTGCCGCAGATTGACCAGTATCTTCCAGGACGTTCCCAGGCTGTACGTCAGAAAATGACGGAGCTTGGCGTCGCAGAGAACTCCCGTGCTTCAATGATCCAGCTGGGTAGCGCAATGCAGCAGGGCACGTCCGAAAGTCTCCTGGCAGCAGCCCCTTCGGCTCCGCAAATGATGCAATCGCGAATTTATCAGCAGGCTGCACTCCGCGCCCTCGAGGAAGGAAATCCCGAACGCGCTCGCCAGATTGCCAACGATCATCTCGAACCGAGGGCGCGAGAATCAGTGTTGCAGGCGGTGGAATTTCGGCAGACCTCTGAAAAGGTCGATAGCAACAAAATGGCCGAGGTACGGCAGACACTTGCTGGGCTGCGTTCCGATGATGAGCGAATCAATCTGCTGGTGCAATTGTCGGGGACTGCCAGGCAGAACAATCGCAAGCTGGCGGTTGAACTTTTGAATGAGGCGCGGCAGTTCACAAACCGGCGTGCCACTAATTACCAACAGCTCGAACAACAACTCATGGTCGCTGATGCTTTTAGAGACCTTGAGCCGGCACGCAGTTTTGAGATCCTGGAACCTGGTATCGTCCAGCTTAATGAGTTGCTAACGGCCGCCGCGACCCTCAGTGGGTTTGAAGTCAACGTCTTCCAGGATGGTGAGCTACCACTGGAAGGCAGGAACGGTTTGAGCAACATGGTGACCCGCTACGGTCACGTGCTCGGCCTCCTGGCCACGAGCGATTTCGACCAGTCACAAACTCTAGCCAATAGATTTCAGCTTTCCGAATCGCGCATTGTGGCTCGGCTCTCGATCGTACGCAGCCTGCTGGGCAAGGAACCAGGTTTCAGGTCGCGTGGTTCCCGCTTTGGTCAAAACACATTCATTCGTGGAGGTCAGTAGCAGGGCAACAGGGGAAAGGGGCGAAAATGTAGTCTCCTAGTTTGAGGTCCCCTGTCCTTACCCCGACCGATTAGACACGATCCACGAATTCCCACGAAATGACACTTACAAGACTTCGTGTTGGTTTGTGTGATTTCGTGGATCGTCGCATTGAGTTGATCATTTTTGCTTTTCGCTTTTACCCTCTTACCCCTTTCCCCCCTTTTCTTATGGACCGTCGAAAATTTAACCTAGCACTCCTCGGCGGCATTGGCGCTTTGACTATTCGTCCTTTCCAGGGCCAGCCAGGGCTGCGAGTGAATGGCCCGCGCATCATCCAGCACCTCAACGCGCTTGGGGAGTTCGGCAAGAACCCCCAGGGCGGAGTTGGCCGTGTCGCCTACAGCGAGGCGGATCGTCAGGGGCGCGATTACGCAATGACCCTAATGCGCGCGGCGAAGCTTGACGTCAGCATCGATTTCGCCGGCAATATCATTGGCCGTCGACCCGGCAGCTTTCCCACCCTTCCGCCGCTGATTTTCGGATCGCACATCGACACTGTTCCGGAAGGTGGCAACTACGATGGTGTCGTCGGCTCGCTGGGGGCGATTGAAGTCGCGCAAACTCTCGCGGAACACAACCTGACGACGCGCCACCCGCTGGAGTTGATCATCTTTCAGAACGAAGAGGGCGGATTGATAGGAAGCCGCGCGCTCGACGGAGAGTTAACGGAACAGGAACTGGATCTGGTGAGCCGGAGCGGTAAAACTATTCGCGAAGGCATTAAGTTCATTGGCGGAGATCCCAACAGGCTGGCCGAGATAAAACGCAAGCGCGGAGATATTGCCGCTTATCTCGAGTTGCATATTGAGCAAGGCGGCACGCTTGACTCCGAGAAGGTAAACATTGGAATCGTTGAAGGCATCGTGGGAATTAATTGGTGGGACGTCACTATCGAAGGATTCGCGAATCACGCCGGCACCACGCCTATGAATCAGCGTCAGGACGCCTTGCTCGCCGCGGCGAAATTTATTGAAGCAGTTAATCGTGTCGTCACCAGTGTGGCGGGACGGCAGGTGGGTACGGTAGGCAGGATTCAGGCGCTTCCCGGCGCCCCCAATGTAATTTCAGGAAAAGTAGTGCTAAGCCTCGAGCTGCGTGATCTCGACGCTTCGAAGATAAAAATGCTCTACGAGAAGGTTCACGCTGAGGCACAACAAATCGCGCGCGCAAGCAACACCAAGTTCGAGTTTAAAGAAATAAATGTGAACGTGCCCGCACCCACCGACTCGCGGATAAGAAAGATCATTGCGGAGTCAGCCAGTGAGCTTGGCTTGACGACCAGGTTGATGCCCAGCGGGGCGGGACATGATGCACAGGATATGGCGCTTCTGGGGCCAGTAGGAATGATCTTTGTTCCCAGCGTAGCCGGCATTAGCCACTCGCCACGCGAGTTCTCACATCCTGCCGATATCGCGAACGGCGCCAATGTTCTACTGCACGCTCTGCTCAAGCTGGATCAGCTGAAACTGAACTGGTCGAGCTCGTAATCGAGGCTGTGCGAAAAGGCAAAGAGGGCCTACGGTGATTTGCAGGTTGGGAAGGTGGGCAAAGCGCAGCGCGCCCCCGCTCCAGCGCAAGCGTCATTAACGTTATTTTTCTTCAACACTACACTGGACCGACGCTGCATAAAAAGTCAGTGGTTTTTCTAGCCAGCGAAAGACGCTAACGCTGGAGCGGGGGCGCGCTGCGCTTTGCCCACCTTCCCAACCTGCAAATTTGCTGAGCTTGAAATGGCAGTTCAAGGTTGAGTGTTCGAGCATCTTGGCCGGCGTACGCTGCGCTTGCCCTTCCTGACCTACGAAAGTTAGCAGGGCTTGGCAAGACCGTGGAGGACGAGTTGGTCGTTCTAGCGTCTTCGAGTCTGGGTTGTCTTGAGGAGCCCTCCTTAACAGTCGGGCTACTGCCCCGGCGCACAGCGCCGTTCCTTCCAAGTTTATCGACTCCGTAGGTACAATCGTCACCTCCTTTTGGAACAACTCGCTGGCCGGAGGTTAAGTATGTCTTTCTTGTCTCGCAATGCTCATTGTTGGCCTCGTACGTTTCTGGTTTCATGTCTCGGCCTCGCGCTCCTGTCGTCATGCGTCAAGTCAGGCGGGCCGGATGTAGGCTCCAACGTCAAAGGTACGCCCGCGGAAGCTGAGCAGTTTGTTGTTGACGCAGAGAAGCGACTGCTTGAGCTCAACATTAAGTACGCTCGCGCTGACTGGGTGAAGAGCACCTTCATAACCGACGACACAGAAGCTCTTTCGGCCGAAGCCAACAAACAAGTGATCGAAGCGACAACGGAATTGGCCGAACAATCCCGTCGGTTCGATGGAGTGGATCTGCCTCACGATACAGCGCGCAAGATCAAACTTCTCAAGCTGGCGCTTACCCTCCCGGCGCCTTCAAATGCAGCCGAACGAGATGAGTTAACAAAGATTGCCGCCTCGCTGGAGGGCGACTATGGCAAAGGCAAATATTGCCCTGATGGAGACAAAGGAAAGTGCCTCAGTCTCAGCGAGATGGAAGTAATTCTCGCGACCAGCCGCGATCCCGAGGAACTTAAACGTATCTGGCTCGGCTGGCACCAGGTTTCGCCGCCCTATCGCAAAAACTATCAGCGCTTCGTCGAACTCAGTAACAAGGGCGCGCGCGAGATGGGCTTCAAAGATACCGGCGCGATGTGGCGTGAAAAATACGATATGGAGCCTGACGCCTTCGCCGCTGAAATGGAGCGGCTTTGGCAACAGGTGAAGCCGCTTTACGATTCGCTCTACACCTACACGCGCAAGAAATTGGTCGCCAAATACGGCACCCAGGTGGTCCCCAATGAAGGCCCGATTCCTGCTCATCTCTTTGGCAACATGTGGGCCCAGCAGTGGAACAACATCTATCCGCTGCTGGCACCGGCAGTCGGTGATCGAGGTTACGATTTAACCGAGATACTCAAAACGCGCAACACCGATGCGAAGCAGATGGTGCGCCACGGCGAAGGCTTTTTTACTTCGGTGGGCTTTGAACAGTTGCCGGGAACGTTCTGGGACCGCTCACTTTTCGTCAAGCCGGTGGACCATGAAGTGGTCTGCCACGCCAGCGCCTGGGACCTCGATTACGAGAAAGATGTGCGACTGAAGATGTGCATTCAGATCCTAGAGGAAGACTTCACGGTCGTTCATCACGAGCTGGGCCACAATTATTACCAGATGGCTTATGCCGGCCAGCCCTTTCTTTATCGCGACAGTGCCAACGATGCCTTTCACGAAGCTATCGGCGACTCCATTGCCCTCTCTGTAACTCCGCCCTATCTGAAGCAGATTGGATTGATTGACAAGGTCCCGGATCAGAGCGCGGACATCGGTTTTCTTTTGCAGCGATCGCTGGAGAAGGTTGCGTTCCTGCCGTTTGGTTACCTGGTGGATCAATGGCGCTGGAAAGTCTTCTCCGGCGAAGTGGGTCATGGCGATTACAACAGTGCCTGGTGGGCTTTGCGAGAGAAGTACCAGGGAGTGTCTCCCCCTGCGCCGCGCTCGGAGCAA
>CAZVHN010000786.1:0-2496 GCA_964626895.1 uncultured Chloracidobacterium sp.
CGAGCCAGAGGTAGCGGAGGCGCCGGAGGGCCGCGTGATCACTCGCCTTCACCGGACGCGGGAACGCAACCGCAAGCTCGTTGACGCCAAGAAGGCCTCTTTCTTGAAAGTGAAGGGCCGCCTCTTCTGCGAGGCGTGCGGCTTCGACTTTGAACAGTTCTACAGCCAGCGCGGACGCGGCTTTATTGAGTGTCACCACCTCAAGCCGGTTTCCACGCTGCGGCCCGGGCAAAAAACCCGCCTCGATGACTTGGCGCTGGTTTGCGCAAACTGTCACCGCATGATCCACGCGCAAGCTCCGTGGCTCTCCATGGACGAATTGAGACACACGATTCACGCAAACTGAGTTTTGAGCGACGACCCTAACCACTTCGTGCCGTCCATCAGTTAGGACCTGGCTCCTGACGCGCTGGCGACAGATGCGGCAGGCCAGACCACGAAGCCACGTCCGGAAAGTTCGTCCATCGAGGATGTTGGGGGTGAGCGCCAGGCTCATGACATGAAGGTCGGAGGTTCAAATCCTCTCCCCGCAACCAAACTACGCCCATTTATCAGCGGATCATGAAATGCCCCCGAGTGAAACTCCGGGGGCTTTCTCCTTCGTGTCCGAACTATGTCCGAAAACGCGGGTCGGCAAGCAACCGCAGGAGTCCGCCATACGCGCCAACTGCAAGCGATCATGATTGCATCGCGCCAGCCTGCTGGCACTTTCTTGCAGCCGTGGTCATTTCGGCTGGGTGAAGTAGGTCAAAGACCTGAGACGGGTTGAATCTTTCTTCCGCGGACTCGGTGTTGCCGCAAAAAGAGCTTTTCCTGACTCAGGTCCTGCCTTAGAGCATCTCCAACACGTCGGTGCATGCGACGCTCGCGCGAAGAAGGCGGGCGGGATCAACCTCGCGGACGTGTGCGATCTCATTGCGGACAGGGGCGATCTGGCCGACGGCTGTCAGGAGGCGTTGCTTCGCGTCTTGGCCCTTGCTGAAGCGGCCACGGGTCTCCTGCTGGACATCCGAGTCAAACAGGAGCCGCGGCAGCTGACCGAGGTAGAGGTAGTCGACGATGCTGAGCGCTTCTGCACCTGTAGGGCGCGCCCGGAGTGCGCGTGCAAGGCTCTCGCGTTCGCGCTCAGGCAGCGCCTCCTCAATCCTCCGCGCGGCCGCCTCGCCGAAGCGTGCAGCGTAGACCTCACGGACGACACCACGCAACGCGCGCTCGGTCTCCACAATGCGTTGCCACACGGCCTCGGCGCCCGGCAGGAACCACGGCGGCGTGAGCGGCGGGGCGTCTGGCTCGCCCCCGAGCTGGCGGAACGCGACACGAATGATGTCCGCCATCCTTCGCCGCCGCTCGCGGAGAAACTCCTCGTACTCCATCGACTCCCATCCCAATGGAAGGGCGTGCTCTGCGCACAGGCGGCCCCACCGATCGTCGTCGATGGCCAGCTTCTGGCGCAGGCGCGGAACGTACTCGACCGGGCCTCGGCCGCCAATCACGTTGTTCTCGTGCCAGCCGACGTCCGCCAGGTTGGCGACCTGGTTAACGCGGCGACGCTCGCGGATCCCGCGTGTATAGAGCCAGGCTACCGGAAAGAGATGGTGGGCTTCGCTAGCCGCGCGCGCGCCCTGCGCGGGCGGGTCGAGCAGGTTCCGAAGAAACTGATCCGAGAAAAGCGCCCGCGTTCCGAGAACAACCTGGGCCGCTCGGAATGCAAGTGCAGCGGGAGCCCGTGCCTTCTGCGTCTCCAGCGCCGAGACGAGAGTGTGCGTCCAGTAGTCGCCTGTAATGGTCTCGCCCATCGCGTCGTCGAGCGCGCGCACGAAGCCGTCGGCGTCATCTCCTCCCAGCCTAGCAACACGCGCCAAGTCCTGCTCGAAGATGGTCTCCGACGAGCCCGAGTAGCGCGCCGTAAGCAATGTCCCGAAGACCCAGCGCGCGATCATCTCGTCGAGCTTGTTCTTCGGGACCACGGCCTTCCGGCCGCGGATGTAGAAGGCATAGGCGTTCACGATTGCGTTCTTGGAGGCGACCAGCGCCTGGCTGACGAACCCGGCATGCTGCACGCGTAGCAAGTAGTCGCGCCACGGCGTGGGCTCCATGCACTCCTTCGCCGCATCGTCGAGTTGGCCCAGGCGTTTCAAGCGTCCCGCGGTATCCGCTTCGCCCGTCGTCGGATCGACGCCGCGAAGATAGCGGTAGACGGCCGACATTCGCGCGCGACCAAAGGCGACGCCGCACACGGCCCGCAGAAGCTGTTGTGTATCGATCCCGACGACCGTCCCCAGGGACATTGCCCGAGAGCGCTCCTCGATCCGGTCGCGCAACTCGCCGTGATAGACAGAGAGTAGCGTTAGGACAAAGTCGGCTTGCCCGAGTCGCGTTCCCTGGTTGTTGATACGGACGAAGATCTCGGCGACGTCCTCCTCCGTGGCTTCCTCATCCTGAGTTGTCGCGGTCTTGCGGATGTCGACCCTAGGAAACCGGTAGTCGGTGATCGCA
>CAZVHN010000787.1:0-2671 GCA_964626895.1 uncultured Chloracidobacterium sp.
TCCCAGGCTGTCATTAATAAGTTTGAATCGATCGAAATCGAGGAATAGGACCGCAAAGGGAAAGTGGTTCTTGCGCTTGGTCCGCTGCACCGACTGTTTGAGGTGGTCCATGAAAAGAATTCTATTCGGCAGGCCCGTCAAGGCATCGTGAAATGCGTCATGGACCAGTTTCTCTTCTGCTTGCTTGCGGTCGGTGATGTCCTGCATCTGGAAAATCAAATTGGCAGAGCGCTTTTGGGCATCGTTGACGGTCGTGACGCTGAGCAGCACCCATCTGGGCTGGCGGTTTTTATGAAGGTAGCGCTGCTCCAACTGAAGGCTGGAGATCGCGCCCGCATGCAGCTTCTTAAGCTGCTCGAGCATCAAGTTAAGGTCGTCAGGATGAATGATGGGCTGAAAGTTGCCGGCCAGAAGCTCTTCCTCAGAGTATCCAAGCATCTCGCACAGGGATCTATTGACCTGAATCCATCGACCGTCGGGTGCTACCAACGCCATGCCAGCGGCGTGGTCAAAAGCGCTGCGGAAGCGTTCCTCACTCTCACGCAGGGCGTCGACATGGCGTTCAGCTTGCTCCGCCTGCGATTGTGAAGCTTCGATGTTTTTCAGGTAGGTCGTGTACGTGAAGTAAACCACGGCGATAATGGGTGTGGTTGCGAGGAAGGCGAAAAAGCCAAAAGCGCCGATCAGCTTAGACACGATGCCGGCGGCAAAAGCTCCCGCAAAATACGTGATGGACGTCCACAGAAAATCCTCCTTCCATGTTCGCCAGAAGGGTTGATCAGTTTTCAAAGCCGCCGCCAGAGCGACAATACCTGAATTGCTGGCATATTGGGTGCACGCCAGAATTGAGAGTGCAATGATGTAGTCGGCTGAATAACCCTCACGAAAAACAGACGGTCCCCAAAAGAATTGCAAGGCCGAGGCTGCGAGAAAGGTAGAACAAGCCATCACGCACATGTTGAAGAGAATTGTCGTGGCTTTCTTACTGAAGCGCACCGACGAGCAAAGGCCCTCAGCAGCCGCGAGCAGTATTGCCGCTTCTCGACTGAACAGCAGAATTGCAAGGAAGACAAAGGTGTCCGAAACTGAGACGAGGCCTTTTACCCTCGGAATTTGGATCGTAATTCTCGCGCCGACGATGATTGTGATAGCGGTCAGGAGAAGAAAACGTAGGTCAATTTCTGATGCGTGGAGACGGGAAATAGAAACAAGGCAGATTAGCAGGCCAAGAGCGATGATTGACCACTGGTAAATCCGAACTCTGGTTGGTGTGTTCATCTGTTGAAGGAGCGGGGAAGGGCGCTACAAGTAGCAAAGGGACGAATGCAGCGCTAATCAACTCCATCGAATTGTGGGCCGACGCCAAGATGTTGCCAGCGAGATTCTAGTATTCGCGCCATCGGAGCCCTTTGGCTGGCCTTATTCGGAGAGGAGATCCGCTGTCTTTCGACGAGCAGGTTGTGATTCATATGTCCATGTTCTTCAGTGAAACAGGTTGTTGATTGTCTGCTGATGGCCCAGATTGTGGGAATTCCGCAGGATTACGTTGAGGGTTGGCCTTTAATTCCGGCCTGGGGCATGTGCCACGCGTTCACTCGCCGAAGGCATGGCGGTTGAAAAGAAGTCTAGAACATTGGGGCTTATGTTGTCGAGATATTTCAGGATCCGATTTGGATTTCAGAGGTGGTGGCCCGCACCTTTATGGCGCAGTTCTAGCGTCCAATCTTGGGCCAAAACCGAGCAGACTCCTCTCCGATGGGTCCTTTTGCGGGGATTTTCCTCTGGAGGAAGGCGCTATGAAAGAAAGATGGTGTCGTAGATGCTGCGGAGTTTGTAGCCGGCTCGCTTGTAGAAAAGCTGAGCGGCGGTGTTTGTCTCATTGACAAGCAGGCAGAGCGACTGGGTATGCGACAAGAGACTCTGGGCCAGCTGGGACATGCAGCGCAGGCCGACGCGCTGCCCCCGCAGACTGGGGTTGACCCAGACACCTTCGAGGTAAATGACCTCAGGAGTCTCAGAAATGACCTCAGCTTTGAATATCAGTTCGCCACCGTCAACCCAGACCCAGGTGCGACCCTGCTCGATGCGCCGGGCGCAGCGCTGGCGGAAGCCCTGAGGATCTTTCTCCAGTGGGTCCACGCCGCTCTCAGCCAAGGCCAATTGGGCATGGACGGGGATTACCAGATCCAGGTCCGCAAGAGTAGCCGGACGCAACCCGGAGACTTCCTGGTCCACTTCAATGGGCCAGCGAAGTTCGAACAGTAGTTCGCGGCAAGCGAGACGCATTTCCTGTCCACCTTCGGCATAGTAGTTCCAGAAGTCACCTATTCGTTGCTTCTCACCCATGATCAAATGACCGGTGGTGCATTTCTGCGCGAGTTCGGCGAAGGCTTCGAGAGCGCGGTCGGTCGTCGTTTCCATTATGGTTGCGTGACCGATCAGCGCGACGCCTTCGATGTGGCCCTGGCGGTTGCGACAGCCGTAGAAGGTGCCCCGATTAAGTGGACTCACGAGGCCGTTATCGCGAATGAAGCCAACCATCGTAACAGTGTGCAGGGGACGCTGAGCGAGGAACTCAAGTACTTCCGTCTTATCCTCGTCCGTCAGGCGAACCTTACTCACTTCGATCGCGCGCAGGTGTGGTGTGGTCGGCACCGGCGCGATCTCTGCA
>CAZVHN010000788.1:0-3157 GCA_964626895.1 uncultured Chloracidobacterium sp.
TCATGAATATCGTCAACCAGGTGACTGACGTGGTGAAGCAGGGTGGTGTGCGTCGCGGCGCAAACATGGGAATGATACGAGTCACGCACCCTGATGTGCTGCGCTTTATTCATGCCAAGAACGATCAGCACTCGCTGACCAACTTCAACATCTCCGTCAATGTCACTGACAAGTTCCTGCGAGCGGTGGACAAAAATGAGTGGTTTCAGCTCGATTTCAACGGCGAGCCGTGGAATGACTCGATCTACGATCCGGTGCGAGACGGCGACTATGTTGTCCACCGGCGTACTGATGGCTCAACCGTGACTTTCCCGGACAAGCAGTCGTATGTGAATGCGGATCTTTCCAAGTGCACTATTGAAGAACCGCCGCGGCCGGGCATGGTGTTCGCGCCCGACATCTGGAATCGTATCGTTGCCAGCGCACACAGGTATGCCGAGCCGGGCATTGCTTTCATCGACGAGGTGAATCGTCATAACCATATGATGAAGTCGATGGGGCCGATCTATTCATGCAACCCCTGCGGCGAACAGTTTCTCCATTTCTCCAACTCCTGCAATCTCGGTTCAATTGATCTGGCGAAGTTCTATGACGCTGAGCATCGAGTTGATTGGGACCGGCTCCGTCAAGTTACCCATCTTTGCACCAGGTTTCTCGACAATGTGATCGACACCTGCGCCTGGCCACTTCCGGAGATTAACGAAGTGGTCGGTCGCACCCGGCCCGTCGGCCTTGGAATCATGGGTTTTGCCGACCTCTGTTTGAATCTCAAAGTCACCTATGGCTCGCCGGCATCCATTTACCTGATGGATGAAATGATGGGCTTCATTCGTCGCGAGTCGTGGATTGCCAGCATCAGACTCGGAGCCGAGAAGGGGACGTTCCCGGAGTTTGAGCCGAACCGCGAGGCTTATGAGGACTTTCTCTACAACCAGATCGGCATTCCCCGCGATGCGCCGCTAACACCGCGTAATTACGAAGTCACGACCATCGCACCCACCGGAACGATTTCCCTCGTTGCGGAAACCTCTTCGGGCATTGAACCCAATTTCTCATGGGCCTATGTGCGCAAAGACACGCTAGGCACGCGCACTTATGTACACACCCTCGCGGCGCAGGCTCTGGGAATTAATGTCGACCAAACCGACCAGGAGTCGATCGATGCCGCCGCCGCTTACGTATGTGAGCATGAGAGCGAACTGCCACCGTACTTTATCTCGGCGATGAATATCAGCGCCGAACAACACGTTCATGTGCTGGCCGCGGCCCAGCGCAATGTCGATAACAGCGTCTCGAAGACCTGCAACGGCGCGGTGGACGATACCGTCGAGTCGGTTGACCGGCTTTATAGATTAGGTCGTCAGCTTGGTTGCAAAGCAGTCAGTTATTATCGCGATGGCTCACGCGATAATCAGGTGCTCACCTCGATGAAGGCCCCAGATTTAGACGCGAAGAGCGAAACGGCCTGCAACACCGAAGCGACTGCGGAAGTGCTTGACTCACCCCCAGCAAGCCATCCTGACGAAGCGCACGTCGTCGCCATCGATCCGGAAGCGGAAGGGCTAGCTCGAGCTGAAGCCGGAGCATTAGTAAGAGAACAGGCCGACGATGAAGCCAAGGCGGAAGCGGAAAGCGCAGCCAGACTGCGGTCTGAAGCTGGAATTACGGCGCCGGAACTGACGGCGATTCGTATCGAGCGTCCGCGCGAGCTAAGCGGCGCCACCTGGCAGATTCCCTTTGACGGTCAGAATCTCTACGTCACCGTCAATCACGACAACCGCATGATCCAGGAAGTATTCGCCACCGGACCGATTAGCGGTGGTGTGGGACTGCTTGCATCGAAGATGCTGCGTGGTGGCTTCGACGCCGCGGAAGTGGCTTACAGCCTTAACAAGGTTACCGGTACCCACGCCGTTTGGTTCAACGAGCGTCTACTGACCTCGCCCGAACAAGCCGTCGCCGAGTGCATCATGATCACCAACCGCCGTTTGCTGACTCTCCCCGATTCGGCGCGCGCCTTTGGCAAGCAGCGGGCGCAGGCCAAGGCTCAAGTGCCGACTACGCCGGTTACCGGGGCCATCATGTCGACAATGATCGGTATCTGCCCCGAGTGCAGAGGCCAGCTCGAACATGCCAGCGGCTGTGACTTCTGCAGGGATTGTGGCTATTCCAAGTGTAAGTAAAGATATGAAAACACGAGAAAGGGAGAATTAAGGGCAGTAAGTTTCGGACAAGTAATTAAACCCCAGGAGTTCTGATAGTCGCCTGAGGATTACGAGCGAGGAACTTACTCCTCGCGGATGTACTGAGTGTTAGAGATTCTTTGAGACTTTAGACAAAAGCCTTTTTGGAATTTTGCTTGGCCGTCGCGACGAGACTAGTCGTGACGGCTTTTTCATTGAGTTACCAGCCATGACCAGATTAGAAAAAGAAGACCTTCGAGATCTCGACAATGAAATCGACCGTTCAATAGGATCTGAGGCAATACTATCTCTTCCTAGAGACATCGCGCTGATTAACCTGCTAAGGCTATTTGAAGATTACTGCCGGCTCTACGCACCAGGCGAGGCAAATTTTCAGGACGAAGCATCGATGCTGAAACGAGGTCAGGATGGTATGCAGTTCGCCGTCAATTGGATCTACCGTTATTGTCTGCGTCCGACCCCTAGGGATAAGTTAGACATGGCGACGGATACGTACTTAGCCGCCGGTCGACTGCACGAAGCAGCAATGCGATATTCGAACGTTTGGGATCTCATGGCTCAAATGCATCGTGGTACGGCTATTGGGGAGAGAGTAGGCAACGGCTCGGTCCGATTGGAGTACGTGTATCCGGATGCTGAGGTGTTCGATACGTGTAGCCATTTTGTTGCAAGTCCTGATGCTCCCAACTTCGCTGATGGCCTTATCGAACTTGTTGAAAAGCTGGAGCCAACCAAACTCTTGCGGTCTATAAACATTCGTCGTCATCACGAAGGCCGGATTAAGTACTCGGTACCGGACGAAGTGTTTCAAGAAATCGCAGAAGTACAGCGTGAGGTTTTGGCTCCGCGGTGGGAGCTTGGCAACGACTGGGATCTTGGGGGATACACCGTATCAGAATTTCGGCAGTTTTGGATCGCTCTGTTGACGCTTTGCTGGATTCATCACAACGTTT
>CAZVHN010000789.1:0-5771 GCA_964626895.1 uncultured Chloracidobacterium sp.
CAATGCGAGTCTGGTGGCGTTTGTGCGGAGTACTCCGCGATTCGTGCGTGGGTTCTTGGTTGGGATGGACCGCAATCGCGCCGTGGAGCTCTCGAAACGAGTCGTATCGTTAACCGAGAGGATCGCACGCCTGGACGGAGAGGCAGCACTTGCTTGTTTTCGTACAAGTCCAGGCGTACTGAGGACGGTGGCGATCGAACAGTTTGAAGAATGGGCGAAACGGGGGCTCTTATTCTCACCTAACGACACGCGCGCTCGACGGAGTTATTTTGCGCTCGAGACTCGCGGTAGCTACGAGGTGCTCCATAGTGACAGCAGTGGTCTGGCGCTTGATTCAATCCATCATTTGTTGCGCCTCTATGTCGAGGGCCTAACTGGACGAGAAGTGGAGTTGGCGCCCATCGCCGCCGTCCCGGTAGAGACGAGAATTGGTGACGGTCGCACGATCCACTTGCCCGCGGTGGTAGCTGAGTTTGGTGACCACGATCTTGATTTTCGTCTCTACAAAGCACTGGCTGCGCACGCTGCCGGCCAAATTGAATTCGCTACTCAAGAATGCGACACGGTGGGTCTCCGCGCTGCTTACTCCGCGATTGCGGAAACTTACGACCCTGCCAACGTCGACGCGCGGGACGCTTTCGCGCTTGATGGATACATCAACGATCCTCAGAAAAGCGAAGCAGCAATGTCGCCGGCAGAGGAAGCACCCACCGGCCACGATGACAAACACCAGCTTCCTCCGAATAGCGACTACCGGGCAGTGCTCGAGCTCTTCCCTCACCCAAAACTGGCACGAAGGATTTTTGGCACACTCGAGAATGGCCGCATAGACGCCCGGCTTCGCCGGCAGTATCGTGGTCTCGCTCGCGATCTCGATCTAATTCGTGAACACTTGCGCCGTAGTCGCCCTGCTATCCTCGATCTTCCCGCGACCCTGGTTCCGTTTGAGCTGCTTTTTCAGATTACTCTGCTGAACGGTGCGCTTGATGATTCACGACAGTATTACGGCCAGGTCGTTTCAGAGTTGGAAACAGTGGCCGCCGAGTATCTTGCAGATTCCGCGGCTACCGTAGCCGACACATTGATGGCCACCAGCAGAGTCTACTCACTATTTCAGTCAGTGGCTCCCGCGGACGACTCTTTGCAGCATCTAGAGACGACGGAAGATTCGTCGGATAGCGAAGACCAAACCTCAGCGTTCAGCGAGACCCTCAAATCGCGCCCTCGAGATCGCGAACCGCAGAGACGTGACGCGCGCGAACTCTTCAACGCCTGGAACGATCCCAACGCCGAGGGAGACCCTGACGAACTCGAGGGTGGCGAATCCTGGATCGAGGCCGAAAGCCCGGAACAGGACCTGGAAGAAGGCGAGGTGGCCTACAACTACGATGAGTGGGATCGCGAGCTCACCGATCATCGCCTGGCCTGGTGCCGGGTGATCGAGAAACAGGTGAAACATGGGGATCGGCTTTTCGTGGACCAAACACGGGACCGCCACCGCGGCGTCATCTCGTCAATCCGACACCAGTTTCAGTTGCTGAAACCTGATGAACTGACGCGAGTGGCTAACGAACTTGACGGCGAAGAATATGATCTCAACGCCGTCGTTGATTTCGTCCTCGACCGCCGGGCCGCCAAGGTCGGCGGCGGGCACCAGTCCGAGCGGCTCTATATGAAGCGTCTACGTCGCCGTCGTGATGTGGCAGTGTCTTTCCTGCTGGATCAGTCTTCGTCAACCGCCCGCACGATTGGCAGACATCCGCTGCAGCCCTACACGCACCCCGGCAGACGCATCATCGAGATTGAGAAAGAAGGGCTCGTCTTGATGAGCGAGGCGCTGGAGGCCGTGGGCGATATCTATTCGATAAACGGTTTCACTTCCGAGGGTCGGCGGAATGTGAAGTTTTATGTAGTCAAGGATTTCGACGAGAAGTATTCGGACGAAGTTAAGCGTCGTATCGGCGGGATTACTTATCAAAACAATACTCGACTCGGCGCCGCCATTCGCCATGCGACTGCGAAGCTGGCAAAACAACAAGTGCGAACGCGGCTGTTGATTGTGCTCTCTGACGGTCGTCCTTACGATCACGACTATGGGGACGCTCGTTACGCTCGCGAGGATACGCGCGAAGCGTTACGTCAGGCCAAAATTCAGGGCATCACGCCCTTCTGCATTACCATCGATCGGGAATCTGAGGCGGAACTGCGTGACCTCTACGGCGAGATTGGCTACACAATCATCGACGACGTACTTTCCCTCCCTGAGAGATTGCCGGGGATCTATCGGCGGCTGACTACCTGACCCTACCGAGTGGCATCCTGGTCTCTGCAGAGGGTGTGTGAAAGACTCAGAAGCGCCTGTGGTAATTTGCAGGTAAGGAAGGCGGACCCTGTCCCCGCCTCAAGATTGAAAGCCACTCAGCAAACTCCATAACCTCAACTCCTCTTTTCAAAGCTGTACCAGCCCATCTCTTTCATCGCCTTCGACAGCTTCTCGGAATCTTCCGGCCACCACCAGTTATGATCCAAGGCTAATGGCTCATCACCCTGTGAGTAAAACGACCGAAAGCCGGACCAGTAGTAGTCTTTGGCAGACCTGACTAAGCCCGCCTTCATCGGGTTAGCGTGGATGTAATTAATCTTTTGCCAGATCATCCACCCACTCCACAACGCCACATCTTTGAAGCTCTCTTGCCAGACCCTGGTACCCCTTATCCGTTTCAGGAAAAACAAAGCGGCTGTTTGCGCGGACGATTGCCTTCGCGGACACAGCTTTCAAGTGGCTGGTGTATTCCTTGATGCGACCATCCCGAGGATTGGCTATTAGGTGAAGGTGATCCGGCATTAGCACATAAGTGATCAGCTTGCTGGGCCAATTGCGATTTAGCTTCTGAAGCTCATCAATGAAAACCTTGCAGCATTCGGGGTCAGTGAAGACAGGTGTGCGGTCAAGGAAGTTGCCGGTTACGTAGTGGAGTGCGCCTGGTAGGTTGAGGTTTGACCATTTGCGAGCCATGTGAGGAAGCTCCTTTTAAGTGTGAGAATGAATTGGGTCGTTAGTCTAAACGATTATTGTTTTCGACGTAAGAGCGGGGACAGGGTCCGCCTTCCCGACCTGCAAAATTAGCGCCGCTTGGGCCGTCCTTTTGGGATTGGGGTCTGTGCTTGTGACCGCACCTCATCTGAACCATAACCACCACCACCAGGCGTTTCAATTCGCACGCGGTCGCCTGGGTGTAGTTCCCAGCTTCCTTTCGAGGCTATTTGACAAGAGGACCCCTGGCGAATGATGGCATCGCGGCCCACCGCTCCTTCCTCGCCGCCACTTAGCCCGTAAGGTGCGTGCTTTCGTCTATCAGCGAGCAGCGACATACGGGCCGGCGCTAGCGTTTCGATCTCGCGAACCACTCCATCTCCGCCGCTCTGCTTTCCCTTTCCACCTGAGTGCTTGCGGATGCTGTACTCTCGTACTCGCAGCGGATAAGCATATTCAAGCGCTTCGGCGGGAGTGTTGAGGCTGTTGGTCATGTGAGTGTGGACTGCGCTCATGCCGTCGTAATTGGCCCGCGCACCCATCCCGCCCGCCACCGTTTCGTAGTAAGAAAACTCGTGGCCGGTGTGCGGATCGATTCCTCCGATTGTCAGATTGTTCATGGTGCCCTGGCTGGCCGCAGGTATGCGATCCGGTAACGCCTGGGCCAGTGCTTTGAACAGGACATCCACGATGCGTTGCGAGGTTTCGACATTGCCGCCGGCAACTGAGGCAGGATGAACGGCGTTCACCACGGTGCCTGCCGGAGCAATCACTTCGATTGGTTCCATCAGACCCGCACTGGCAGGCACGTCTCCAACGATCAGACATCGGAAGACGTAAGAGACGGCAGACACGGTGATTGCTTCTACGGCATTGATTGCGCCGGCAACCTGCTGAGCGCTGCCGCCGAAGTCCACCAGAGCGCGGTTACCATCGATTGCGATCCTCACCCGAATCGGAATCCTTTCTTCGCTGATGCCATCGTTGTCTAACCAGTCTTCTGCCTGGTAGGTGCCGTCCGGAATCAGCTCGATCGCACGCCGCATCAGTCGCGCGGAATATGCGATCAGGTGTCTGGCATATTCCTTAGTTTCGGCGACTCCGCGTCGCGCCACGATCTCCAGCAAACGCGACTCGCCGGTCTTCAATGAACCAATCTGGGCCTGGAAGTCGCCGCGCCGCTCGGCATGTCCGCGCACATTCGCGAGAATCAGACGCATCACGTCTTCGGCCATTTCACCCGCACGCGCCAGGCGAATAGGCGGGATTCGCAAACCCTCACCGTAGACATCGGTCGCCAAACCCATCGAACCCGGCGTTGCCCCGCCAATGTCCGCGTGATGCGCGCGATTGGCAACGAAAAAGAAGGGACGCGGAGACGGGGAGACACGGAGACGGGGAGACACGGGGATGCCTCTGCGTAGTTTCTCCGGGTCGCCGTGTCTCCGTGTCTCCGTGTCTCTGCCAAAAACCCCCATCACCAACGTCACGTCCGGCAGATGCGTGCCGCCCGCGAAAGGATCGTTAAGAGCTACCACATCGCCCGGCGCTATCTTTACTGCACTAAGTGCGGCGGCCACAGCCATAGGCATTGAGCCCAGGTGCACAGGCATGTGATCGCCCTGGGCAATCACGCGGCCGCTGCTATCGAATACTGCGCATGAGTAGTCGCGTCGCTCTTTTATGTTTGGGGAGAAGGCCGTGCGGCGCAGAGCTATCCCCATCTCTTCGGCCACGGAGGTATAAAGTGCGCGGTAGATTTCCAGGGTTGTGGGATCGAACTTCTTCATTTCAGTTAACCTCTACGCGCGGAGAACCTCTCTAGGTTTCGCCCCGTAGGGGTGTGATGTCTATAGCACTGGACGCCCAACCTCACCTCCGCGCCGTTCGGAGGGGCGGAACTCAACTTGGTAGGTATTCATCTAGTATCATGCCGCCCCTCCGAACGGCGCCGGGGATATTCATTGAGTGGTGTCTATAAACATCTCACTCCTACGGAGTAAAACCTCAGAACAAGCCCACGGCCACAAGAAATTTCACGTTTGCTAGCTGTTCTACCACGTCCTCTTCTGAATGGCGCTTGGCTCAACAATCACACCTTTGTGGAAATTATCAGGTTACCGTAGCTATCGATCGTGGCTTTGGCAGTAGAAGGAATCAGCGTCGTCGCCGAATACTCGGTGACAATGCATGGGGTTCTGAGCTTCATGCCCGCCTCCAGATCATCCCGCCGGTAGATACCAACGCGATGCTTGGCGCCGTCGAAGTAAGCGACCCCGGATGAGTGCGGCTTTGCCCACGCAGCCCCTCGCGAGCTTGAAATACGTGGGTCCTTGAACTTCTCCACAATACCGACCGATCTCAACTTGGTGCTGACAATCTCCACGACGTCTGATTCCTGCGCGTAACCATAACGGGCTCGATGCGCGCGATGAAAACTCGCCGCGATATTCCCGAAGCCCTTCGGCGATGCGATGTTGAGTTCGAACGATTGTCCCTTGTAGCGTGCGGCCAACGATCTTTCGCTGCGCTGTTTCGATTCCGAAAACCCTTCCTTCCGGAGTGCTCTGCCCGCAGCGTGCTCAAGTTCCCGAAACGCGGTTTCCAGCTTCTTGTCGATGGCCGGCGCGACTTCCAGCATCACCGTGCGGCCCAGATCCTTCACAACATCTGCCGTCACCACTCCGATGGCCGAGAGCGCACCGGCAGAAGTTGGCGCAATGATCCGCGGAATGCG
>CAZVHN010000790.1:0-5519 GCA_964626895.1 uncultured Chloracidobacterium sp.
AGATTTACACAGATGAACGCGGATCAGAACAAAACTATACAACGTTTTTGATTAAAGCTTTTTTCAGATCTGTATACATCCTCGTACATCTGCGGCTATATTTTGTTTGGATAGTGAGAAGGTGTAAAAGCAAGGCGGGAGGTGCGCATGCTACCCATTCGTGGACTTTATGAGGTCGCCATTCGCGTGAAAGATTTGCCGCGTGCTGAAGCTTTTTACAAAGGCGTCCTGGGGCTGGAGGAGGGGATTCGCGACGACAAGCGAAACTGGCTCTTCCTCCGCGCCGGTGGCGATGCCGGAATGGTTGTCTTGCAGGAAGACAAGGGCGAGTGGCCCACGCAGCACTTTGCCTTCACCGCTGACGAGGCAGACATGGATCGTGCTGCGAGTATGCTGAGAGAGAAAGGGATTGACGTTCAGGGCCCCGTCACTCACGATTGGATGCCGGCGAAGTCGATTTACTTTGAAGATCCGGACGGGCACGCGCTGGAGCTTTGCGCGCCGCTAGTTCGTAGCTAGTGGACAGGAGTCAGGAGTCAGAAGTCAGAAGTCAGTGGTCAGTAATCAGTGGTCAGTGGTCAGTAGTCGGCGCGATTCGAGTTTCGCCAGTCGTTAGTGTTGGTTGGTGTGAATTCGTGGATCGCTCTTTCCGGCCTTAAATACGATCCACTAAATGACACGAACTAACACGAACCAACTAACAACTGACGACTGACCACTGACCACTGACCACCGACATCTGACTTCTGAGTCTGATTTCCAGGCGCAAACACCAGTGAGAACCTTCCCTGCCGTTTTGATCTTGTTGCTTCTGCCATTGCAGATCCCTTTGCCAACTACCGAGTGGGATCCCACGCGTTACGTCGATCCCTTTATCGGGACCGCTGGACACGGACACACTTTTCCCGGCGCCACCATGCCCTTCGGTATGGTCCAACTTAGCCCTGACACTCGCCTGACGGGCTGGGACGGCTGTTCCGGTTACCATTATTCCGACGATGTAATCTACGGATTCAGTCACACGCATCTTAGTGGCACCGGTATTTCCGATTACGGCGACATTCTCCTGATGCCGACTGTGGGAGAGGTTTACCTCAAGGCCAAAAACGGCGAACTGACCAGTAAAGGATATGCGTCGCGCTTCAGTCATCGGAACGAAACTGCCCAACCCGGGTACTACGCAGTTAAGTTGGACGATGACAAAGTCCTTGCCGAACTCACGACCACGAAACGCGCCGGTGTGCACCGCTACACCTACCCGGCCACTGCAGAAGCCAACATCATCATCGACCTCGCGCATCGGGATAAGGTGATTGACTCCGAACTAAAGGTCACTGGCGGCCGCACGGTCGTGGGCTGGCGACGCTCCGAGGCCTGGGCCAAGAATCAGATCGTCTATTTCGCTATCGAGTTCTCCCAGCCGTTCACATCCTATGGCATCGCAGTCGATGATCAGATCATTCCTGACCTTAAAGAAGTCAGACGCCAGAACGTCAAAGCGTTCTTCCGCTTCGACGTGCGGGACGGCACACGTGTCATGGCCAAGGTGGCTTTATCGGCCGTCAGCGTGGATGGCGCGCGTGGCAACCTGGCGGCCGAAGCTCGCGACTGGGATTTTGAGAAAGTAAGAGCCGCGGCGTCCGATGCCTGGAGCCGCGAGCTGAACAAAATTAAGGTCAAGGGCGGAAGCGAGGCTCAGCTCAAGAATTTCTACACAGCTCTTTACCACGCAATGATTGCGCCCAACCTCTTCATGGACGTTGACGGGAAATACCTCGGGCGTGATTTCAAAATTCATCAGGCGGACGGTTTTGACAACTACACAGTGTTCTCACTCTGGGACACCTTTCGCGCTGCGCATCCGCTCTACACCATCATCGATCAAAAGCGGACCATCGACTTCATCAAGACTTTCCTGGCGCAATACGAACAAGGTGGGCGGCTGCCGGTATGGGAACTGGCGGCCAATGAAACCGACACGATGATTGGCTACCACGCAGCTTCGGTCATCGCCGATGCCGCGTCCAAAGGCATCGATGGTTTCGATCGCGAACAGGCCTTCGCAGCCATGAAACACAGCGCCGACATGAAACACTTCGGCCTGGACGCTTACACGGATCATGGCTACATCAGTATGGAAGAGGAACGTGAATCAGTCTCGAAGACGCTCGAATACGCCTACGACGACTGGTGCATAGCGGAGATGGCGCGCTTACTCGGTCACCGATCCGAGTACAATCGCTACATCGCCCGGGCGCAGTTTTACAAGAATGTCTTCGATCCCGAATCCGGGTTCATGCGTCCGCGCACTAACGCCAATTGGCTCACTCCATTCGATCCCCGCGAAGTTAATTTCAGTTTCACGGAAGCCAACTCCTGGCAGTACACCTTTTTCGTGCCCCAGGACATTAGCGGCTTGATTGACTTGATGGGAGGCAAGCAAGAGTTTGCCGGCAAGCTCGACCAGATGTTTGCCGCCGACAGCAAAACCACCGGCCGTGAGCAGGCTGACATCACCGGCCTGATTGGCCAGTATGCCCACGGCAACGAACCCAGCCACCACATGGCCTACCTTTACAACTATGTGAATCAACCCTGGAAGACACAATTTCGCGTGCGACAGATCCTCGACAACTTCTACCAACCCGAGCCCGACGGGCTGATTGGTAATGAAGACTGCGGCCAGATGTCGGCATGGTATGTATTGAGCGCTGCCGGGTTTTATCCAGTAACTCCGGGCTCGACTGCCTACGCTATTGGTAGTCCGTTGTTTCCAGAAGTGCGATTCAATCTCGAGAATGGAAAGTCGTTCGTCATCACGGCGCCCGGAGTTTCCGAAACCAATATCTACATTCAGTCGGCAAGGTTGGACGGCAGCCCTTACAACAAGTCTTACCTGATGCATGAGGATCTGATGGCTGGTGGCGAGCTGGTTTTTGAAATGGGTGCGGAACCGAACCGGAAGTGGGGCGCGGCTGATGTTGAAGCGCCGGTTTCACGAATTGCCGCCGAGGAGATCGTGCCGGTGCCGGCGATCAGAGCGGCTGGGAAGACATTCAAAGACCGTCTACAGATTAACCTCCAGGGGATTGGTCGGGCCAGTGGCCCCACGATCCGGCACAGTAGCCCGACTGTTAGGGAGGGCTCCGCTGGTTCCCGGACTCAATCCGGAAGTTCGAACATTTATTACACAACGGACGGCTCGGTACCCACTTTGCAGTCGTCTCGGTCCAGCAAGCCTATCTTTATTAATCGGAGCAGCATTGTAAAAGCGATCGCGGTGGACCGGAGCGGCAGGAGTAGCCTCGTCGCGACCGCGAGGTTTCACAAGATCCCTCACAACTGGAGCATCAGACTGATTTCAAAGTACAGCTCGCAGTATCCGGGTGGCGGAGACCTCGCTTTGATCGACGGAATAAGAGGCGCCGCGAACTGGAGTGGCGGTGCGTGGCAAGGCTATCAGGGTCAGGATTTCGTTGCTGTAATCGATTTGGGAAAGACTGAGACAATCACCAGAGTCAGCGCCGGCTTCTTACAGGACATTGGTTCGTGGATCTGGATGCCGCGTCAGGTCGATTTTGAGGTTTCCCTCGACGGGCAAAGTTTCGCCCCTGTCGTCTCGATTTCGAGCGAAGTTCCCGCGGATAACTACCAAGTTGTTATCAGGGACTTTGTGAAAACCATCGGACCGCAGAAGGCCCGCTACATCCGCATCCGCGCCAGGAACTACGGGAAGATACCAGCCTGGCATGCAGGCGCCGGCGGCGATGCCTGGATCTTCGCCGATGAGATAATGATTAACTGATTTCGGGAGACAACATGCGCTACAGACAACTCGGCCGCACCGGCTGGGAAGTAAGCGAGATTGGTTACGGGATGTGGGGGATGGGCGGCTGGTCAAACTCAGACGACCATGAGTCGCTCCAGTCCTTGCAGTCTGCCGTGGACCGGGGCTGTAGCTTTTTCGACACAGCGTACGTCTACGGCGATGGCCGCAGCGAGAACCTGCTGGGCCAGACCGTGCGTGCCAATCGCGACAAACGTCTCTATACCGCCACGAAGGTCCCGCCCAGGAACAAACAGTGGCCTGCTCGTCCGGAGTATGGCCTTCAGGAGTCTTACCCGCCGGATCACGTCGAAGAGTTTGTGCACCGGAGCCTGGAGAATGCTCGTCTGGAGAGTTTCGACCTGATGCAGTTTCACACCTGGGACGATGAGTGGCTACGAGATGATCGTTGGTTCTATAAGCTTGACGATCTGCGCAGCCAGCGGCTCATTAGTGCGATCGGCCTGAGCCTTAACCGGTGGGAGCCCTGGAACGGCGTGCGCGCGGTCAGAACCGGACAGATTGATTCAGTACAGGTCATCTACAACATCTTCGATCAGAATCCGGAGGATGATTTGTTTCCGGCGTGCGAGGAGATGAATGTGGCTGTCATTGCGCGGGTGCCGTTTGATGAGGGCACGCTGACGGGCACGCTCACCAGGGATAGCAAATGGCCCGAAAGCGACTGGCGCAGCACCTACTTCGTTCCCGAGAACCTCATACCCAGTGTGGAACGCGCCGATGCGTTGAAAGAACTTCTGCGCGATTGGAATAGGGAACATTCAACGGAGATCACAATGCCGGAAATGGCACTGCGTTTCATTCTTACTAATCTCACCGTCAGCACGATCATCCCGGGGATGCGTAAGCTGTCTCATGTGGAATCAAACATCGCCGCGAGTGATGCCGGCCCGCTGCCCGCGGAGTTGTACGAGGAACTCAAGAAGCACCGTTGGGTACGCAAGCCCACACCGTGGTCTCAGTGAGCGCAAAGCATCAAGGTGAAGGTAATTTGCAACTTGGAAGATCGAGCTTCTCGACTCAAGCCTGACCTCGCGATAGATCGTCTCGTCGATAGTTCTGGCTTTCCGCCGGTCTCGAGAATAAACTAAGCCTCCTACCCATTCTCGAAGTCCGCAGTGTCGGGGGTGCCACATGGACCACGAAAGGCATTGGCAGCAGATGCTTCAATACCAGCCAGAAGGATGGCGAAGTGACGAAGACAGTCTCTCTCGAGAAGAGCAAGCGGTCACTAGGCTTCGCCGTTCCCATCCAGATCCTGATGTGCGCGATCGGAGCCTCATCCTGGAACTGCTGGGCCGGATAAACTACAAAACTCTGCGCGGGAACAGAGTTTATGTTGAAGTCGGCGGAGTCGTTTACAAGACACTCTATGGCGCTTACTGGCGCAGCGTCTTTACGGGCATTGAGCATTACCAGCTCAAGTGTGAGGAAATCTCAGGCTCGATCTGGACTGAAGGAAGCGATGCGACGGCCGTGGTTGATTTACCGATCGACTATTCGAATGAGGGTTGGACAGCCAGGGGCCATTCACTCTCTTTCATGCTGTCGCGAGATCAGCCGTGAGGCTTGCTACCGCATTCAGAGCACAACTCACCAGCGCCGGAGGCGCGGCAGAAGGTAGCCAGGGGCAAGCGCTTGGCGCGCAGCCCCTGGGTTAAGTCAAATAACA
>CAZVHN010000791.1:0-2565 GCA_964626895.1 uncultured Chloracidobacterium sp.
CTTCACAAATCGAAGCCGCACCGTTTGTGTTACATGACTAAGCTCTCTACTCATTACGGCTCACGCCCCGCTACCGCGAGGTGGTCCTGACCTGCTCCATCGGACATCTCAATCTCGGCGACAATGGTCTACACATTTACGGCAGTGATAATTATGAGAAATGAAAAATGACATATGGAAAATGATCATTCTTCCTCTGCTCGCAACTTCTCAAGCACCGAGAAATCTTCAAGTGTGGTCACGTCGCCCGCAATTGAGCCGCTGGTAGCAATCTCACGCAACAAGCGCCGCATGATCTTGCCGGAGCGAGTCTTTGGGAGCATATCGCTGAAGCGTATTTCCTCAGGCCGTGCGAGCGCGCCAATCTCTTTGGTGACATGAGCGCACAAGATTTCCTTAAGCTGATCCGACGGAGTGTGTGTGCCTTCCAGGGTGACAAAGGCAATGATGGCCGATCCTTTCAATTCATCGGGACGCGCCACGACTGCTGCTTCCGCCACCGCCGCGTGCGATACCAGCGCGCTTTCCACCTCCGCGGTTCCTAGCCTGTGGCCGCTGACATTAATCACATCATCGATGCGCCCCATGATCCAGAAGTACCCATCCTCATCCACCCGCGCGCCGTCGCCGGCGAAGTAAATACCGTCAATCTGCGACCAGTACTGTTCACGGTAGCGTTCATCATCGCCCCAGATCGTTCTGAGCATCGAAGGCCATGGTCGTTTGATCACCAGGTAGCCACCCTCATTTGCGCCGACAGACTTGCCATCTCTGGTCATCACGTCGGCCTCGATTCCCGGAAAAGGCTTAGTAGCGGACCCGGGTTTGGTAGCAGTAGCTCCAGGAAGCGGCGTGATCATGATCGCGCCGGTTTCGGTTTGCCACCACGTGTCAACTATTGGACAGACACCTTTGCCGATGATCTCGCGATACCACATCCAAGCTTCGGGATTGATTGGCTCGCCGACCGTGCCTAACAAACGCAGACTGCTGAGGTCATGTTTCAAGGGCCACTGCTCACCCCATTTTATGAAAGCGCGAATTGCGGTAGGGGCGGTGTAGAGGATGTTCACGCGATGGCGCTCGATGATGCTCCAAAACCTGTCCGGCTCGGGATGGTTCGGCGCGCCTTCGTACATGAGCACGGTCGCGCCGTTTGAAAGTGGGCCATAAACGACGTAACTGTGTCCTGTGACCCAGCCAATGTCCGCCGTGCACCAGTAGACGTCTTCGTCTTTGAGATCGAATACCCACTTCGTCGTCAAGTGAGTCTGCAGCAGGTAACCGGCCGTCGTATGCAAAATGCCTTTCGGCTTTCCCGTAGTTCCTGACGTGTAGAGAATGAAAAGCGGGTGCTCGCTGTCCAATTCTTCAGCCGGACAGTCAGCATCAACAGTTTCCATAAGCTCATGCCACCAGTGATCTCGCCCCGCTTCCATATGGATCTTTCCGTGTGTGCGCTGGACGACGATGCAGAACTTTACGGATGGCGTTTGTTTGAGAGCTTCATCAACCGCTGGTTTTAATCTCACCTCATTGCCGCGTCGCCAACCACCATCGGCCGTTACCACCACCTTGCAGCTCGCATCATTAATGCGATCGATTAAAGCCGCGCTGGAGAACCCTCCGAAGATAACTGAGTGGGCAGCGCCAATGCGGGCGCACGCCAGCATCGATATTGCCAACTCCGGTATCAGGGGCATGTAGAGCGCTACGCGGTCGCCAGTTTGAACTCCTGCGCGCTTCAAAACATTAGCGAAGCGGCAAACCTCGCGGTGCAGTTGCTGATACGTCAGCGTCCGCGTGTCGCCGGGCTCGCCTTCCCAAATTAGGGCGGCCTTGTTGCGGCGCCAGGTGGAGAGGTGGCGGTCGAGGCAGTTGTAAGAGATGTTTATCTTGCCACCAATGAACCACTGGGCATGAGGCGGCTCCCACTGCAAAACCGTGTTCCACTTCCTGAACCAATGAAGCTCTTCGGCCATGCGAGCCCAAAACTCTTCCGGATGCTCGTAGGCTTCACGACGAAGGCTTTCCAGTTCCGCCATCGATTTGATGTGCGCTTCTTTTGAGAACGGCGCCGGCGGCGGAAACACGCGTTTTTCATTGGCCAGTGATTCGATATTAGTGGTGATCGTGGACATAGGTGCTGGCGCTGACTCCTCGGGAAAAGTTTGCGGGGGCGAACGATTGAACTAGCGTCTACCAGTTTGTCGCTCTGTGTACCACAAAAAGCGCGGAGCCGACAATGAGACCAGCAGTAGCAACGGGCAGCGGTAGCGGCAGTGTGAAAACCCAAAAGGGGGCCCCCGGTAATTTGCAGTCAGGAAGGTGGACCCTGTCCCCGCTTTTACGAGGAAAATAGGAGTCGTACAGATGGCCAACTCAATTCATTCTCAGCCTCCAAGGGAGTTTTCTCACATGGCTCGCAAATGGTCGAACCTCATCTCCCAGCCGTGCTGAGTGGCTTTCAAGTTTGCGGCGGGGACAGGGTCCACCTTCCTGACTGCAAATTACCGTAGGGCCTTTTTGGGTTTTCACACAGCCCTCCCGCTCCCTGTTCTGACA
>CAZVHN010000792.1:0-3078 GCA_964626895.1 uncultured Chloracidobacterium sp.
CCGCTCGTCGTGATCGTGCATTTCCGAGATGGCAAACTAGCGCACGAACACATCTACTGGGATCAGGCTTCCGTGCTGGTCCAATTAGGACTGCTGGATGACGGTAAGTTGCCTGTGGCCGGAGTTGAGAGCGGGGAAAAAGTTCTCGACCCGCGCTTGCCCGCGAACCGTTTGATGGAGCGCGCCGATGGCCAACGATGATCAGGGCGAAGCGAAAGCCACAGCCCCTCAAGTTCTGATCGGGCGCTTGCGGCGTGATCTGGGCACGCTGGAATCTTATGCCGCGTTGCTGGGCATCCTGATCGGGGCCGGAATCTTCACGGTGACGAGTCGCGCCTGGACGCTCACCGGGCCGAGCGTGATTCTTGGGTATGTCATTCTCCTGCCCGTCATCCTCGCCACCTCCGTGCCGTATGCCGCGTTTCTCTCAACACCGCTGGGGCGTGAACCGGGCGGCGAGTACACGCACATCTCGCGGACACTCGGCGGATACCGCATCGCCTTCATCGGGACGTGGCTGAAGATCATCTCTTACATCGGTGCGTTGGCTTTTCTCGCCACCGCTCTGGCCGATTACATGATTCAGTTCACCGGTGGTCGCCTGCAACCGGAGATACACCGCTTGCCGCTGGCGCTGGGGAGTCTGATCTTTTTTTATCTGGTCCACGTAGTTGGAGTGCGCTGGTTCGGTCGTTTGCAGGTGACGATGTGCGCGCTGCTTGGGCTTTCGTTAATCGTGCTGATCCTGCCGGGTTTATTTGCAATCCGGGTGGCAAACTACCAGCCATTTATCACACACGGACTTGCAGGATTAGCGGCGAGCCTCACGCTGCTCTTCTTCTCGTATGCCGGTTTCGAGTCTCTGGCCCAGACGGCGGGCGAAGTAAAAGACAGCACCGAGCGACTGCCGCGAGTTTTCCTGAAAGGTATCACCATCACGGCTGTCATCTTTGTGTTGATGTCCGTCGTGGCTTTCGGCGTCCTGCCCGGCTCGCGTTTGCAAACCAGCAACGCGCCGATGGCGGAAGTCGCCTCCGTCTATCTGCCCGCTGGGGCGGCCTTGTTCGTCACCTTCGGCGCGATCATGGCGTTGACGACTTCCATCAACTCGACCATGCTGGTGCCATCGCGGTTGGCCATTATTCTGGCGCGCGACGGATTGGCCTCGCCCTGGATTGGCACGATTCATCCGCGCACCGGGACGCCGATTCGCGGTCTCACGCTCACGCTGGCAGCGGCAACCCTCCTGCTCATTAGCGGACAAGTCTCGCTGGCGCTGAACATCGCCGTCTTTGCGTTGGTCGTCCTTTATTTCCTGCACAGCTTGACCTTCCTGCTGCTTCCACGCCGGAATCCCCGACTCTACTCGCTCATCAAAATTTCGCTGGCACCATCATTTCAGCAGATAGCGGCTCTGTTGTCCGTGCTGGCGATGGGCGGAATCATTGCGATTCAGGTAGTTCAGGACCTGCGAACGTTGGTGGCACAGAGTCTCCGGCAGAGACTTGTCGGTGACTCACTCACAAGCGTCGAACTCGCCTTAGCCTGGGGCTTGATCGGAGCCGTGCTCTACGCTTACGGTCGCCTACGCAGACGCCATCAAGCGAGAGATGACGAGATCATTTTTGCAGAGCTCGAAACTCGACGGGAGAATGGCGATGGAGATTGAAGGGAAAAGAGTCCTGGTGACGGGAGCTAGTCGCGGTTTGGGTCGCGCCCTGGCACTTGCGTGTCTTGGGGCAGGCGCGCGCGAGGTCTTAGCCGGTGCGCGGCAGCCGGAGAGTCTGGAAAATCTTAGAGAGACCGCACAAGGTGTGCGCCTCAAGCCGGTGCGTCTCGATGTCACGTCGGAAGATGATGTCCGGGCGGCGGCTGACTTGGGGCGCGTGGACATCCTGATTAACAATGCGGGAGTCTGCGTTTACGGCAGCGTGCTGCACGTGCGGATGGCGGAAGTGCAGCACGAGATCGAAGTCAATTACTTCGGTGCGCTGCTGATGGCCCGGGCGTTAGCGCCTGCGATGATTGCGCATGGCGACGGGTTGATTGTCAACGTGGCCTCCGTTCTCGCCAAAGTTAGTTTGCCCGCGCTTGGCAACTATTGCGCGCTGAAGGCGGCGTTGCTGTCTCTGAGTCAAGCGCTGCGCGGCGATCTGGGGAGGCGCGGAGTGCGAGTAATCACCGTCTTGCCGGGAACGATTGACACGGACATGAGCAGGGACTTTGGTGGGCCAAAGATGTCGCCGGAGCAGGCTGCGGTGGAGATCATCCAGGCTATCCGCGCAGAAAGAATCGAAACCCCGATTGGCGATGCCGCCCGCGAAGTGATGGCCGGGCTGGCGTCTGATCCGCTGGCGATAGAGATGTCCTTCGCGGAGTACCGCGCTTGAGTGAAATGGCAGGACCAAACATTGACCGCCGGCGAGCAGAATTCCCAACCTTAGCGTCGGGGATTCACCTGCTGAGTCACAGCCTTGGCCCAGTTCCGCGAGCGGCTCACGCATCGTTGCTCGCTTATTACGAGGCTTGGGAGCAACACACCAGCGAGGACGCCTGGGCCGCAAGCTGGTGGGAGTTGTCGCAACAGGTGGGCGACCGCATCGCACGCATCCTGGGCGGGGCGCCGGGCTCAGTGCAGATTCAACCAAATGCCTCGATTGCGCTCGCGAGTGTCGCATCCTGTTTTGACTTCGCATCGACGAAGCGCAATAAGGTAGTCACCTCCGCGCTGGATTTCCCTTCGATGGAATACATCTGGGAAGCGCAGAAAGCTCTCGGCGCGAAGGTTGAGATTGTCGGCTCACCTGACGGTATTACTGTTCCTCTCGAATACATTCTCGCGGCCATCGACGACACGACGACTCTTGTGGCAATGTCACACACTTCATTTCGGAGCTCATATCGCGTCGATGCAAAAGTGATCGTGGAACGCGCGCATAGCCTTGGTGCGCTAGTTCTACTTGATGTCTATCAATCGGCCGGATCGATTGAGTTGGATGCATCGGTCTGGGGCGTTGATTTCTTGATTGGCGGCACGATCAAGTGGCTGTGTGGCGGCCCAGCCTGCGGTTATCTGTA
>CAZVHN010000793.1:0-1771 GCA_964626895.1 uncultured Chloracidobacterium sp.
ACCAGATGCTCTAGCACTCAACTTGAACTGTGACCCTCAAGGCGAGGAAATTTGCAGGTTGGGAAGGTGGGCAAAGCGCAGCGCGCCCCCGCTCCAGCGCAGCGTCATCAACTGCAGGTTTCTTCAAGACTACGACGGACTGAGACGGCATAAGAATTGTACGGTTTTGGCCCAGCGAAAGACGCTACGCTGGAGCGGGGGCGCGCTGCGCTTTGCCCACCTTCCCAACCTGCAAATTTCCTCGCCTTGAGGGTCACAGTTCAAGTTGAGTGCTAGAGCATCTGGTAAGATTGGCGCGATGAAAATCACACCGGCGCGCCGGATAAACGGGCGAGTTCAACTCCCCGGCGACAAGTCAATCTCACATCGAGCGGCGATTATTGCCGCGCTGGCAAACGGCACCTCGCGGATCACAAACTTTTCTCCGAGCGAAGATTGTGCCGCCACACTTTCCTGTTTGCGAAAACTCGGCGTCTCAATTCAATCAGAAGGCAGCAGCGTGATTGTGCAAGGCGCCGGCGGGTCCGGGCTGCGCGCCGCGAACGAAGCGCTCTACTGCGGCAACAGTGGCTCAACGATGCGTATGCTGGCGGGCGTACTTGCAGGGCAGAACTTCTCTTCGACTTTGACGGGGGATAGTTCCTTAAACTCGCGTCCGATGCAAAGGATCATCGAGCCTCTGCAGTTGATGGGCGCGGAGCTTGGATCGAAAAATGCGAAACCACCTCTCACGGTTAAGGGCAGCAAGCCTCTGAAACCGATTCGCTACGAGTTGCCGGTTGCCAGTGCTCAGGTGAAGTCGTGTGTGCTGCTGGCAGGGCTCAACGCCAAAGGACGCACGGAAGTAATTGAACGTGGAGAAACGCGCGACCACACGGAACGAATGCTGCGATGGTTTGGGGTGCCGCTCGAAAGAAGTGGGGAGGGTGCGATTTCGATCGATGGACCACGGAGCTTCGCCGCCCGCGACGTTAGCATTCCCGGCGACGTCTCATCCGCTGCCTTTCTGATCGCAGCCGCGGCCTTGCTGCCGGAATCGAAGCTGGAGGTCGAGGATGTTGGACTCAACCCGACTCGCACGATGTTTATGTCAATGCTTCGTTCGCTTGGTGTGGTGATCGAAGTTACGAATGAACGGGACGAATGTAATGAGCCCGCAGGTCGCCTTCGGGTGAAAGGAAACCTCAGCGTCGAGCCGCCATCTCCGGTGGATTCGACACTGGTGCGTGGTAATTTGATCGCCCAATTGATTGATGAATTGCCGCTGCTCGCCGTGGTTGGAACGCAGATGCCGGGAGGGATTGAGATTCGCGACGCGGCCGAGCTAAGGCGCAAGGAGAGCGACCGCATTGACGTCACGGTGAAGAACCTGCGGGCGATGGGGGCGGAAGTGGAAGAGTTTGAAGACGGGTTGAGAGTTCACGGTCGGACGGAATTGCGTGGGGCGATGCTCGACTCCTATGGCGACCATCGCATCGCCATGGCATTCGCGGTGGCTGCGCTTACCGCCGCAGGTGATTCAGAGATCGCGGGGGCGGAGTGCGTGAGCGTCTCGTTTCCTGATTTTTTCACTGTCCTGGAATCGCTCGTCGAAAGGTAGAAGCGTCAGCTACCGTTGCCGGCCTGATTGAGACGTGCGATGGATGAGGTCGGTACCACCACGCGGTAGCGGGGCGTGAGCCGTAATGAGTAGAGAGCTTAGTCATGTAACACAAACGGTGCGGCTTCGATTTGTGAAGCCTAATCCTACCCGGGCGAGTCCGTACTTGTC
>CAZVHN010000794.1:0-8744 GCA_964626895.1 uncultured Chloracidobacterium sp.
CGACCCTGAAGGGGTCGCAGTCGTGACGGACTACATCACACAGGTTGAATCTTTGCTTGGCACGGTGCGACCCTTTCAGGGTCGGAAGGTTTTGCAGTTTTCCGGGGGCGTTGCCCCCGGCTATTGACTTCGTCCCTTTCAGGGACAACGCGAACTGGTTTCGAATGTTTTTCCCGAATGACCCTTCAGGGCCAGGCAGTTTTTCTTTCGCCTATTAACTTAAATCCTTCCGGGATTACGTGCCGAAACCTAAACTGGCTCACTGCCGTTCACAGGCCCTTTGTTAGGCCATCAAGGAATTCTGTCATGGCAGATTGGATCGAGTACGACACGCAGTTCGTCCGCCGGCGTTATAACAAACTGGCGCCGATCTATGTCGCTTTCGAGTATGTGTTCCTGCTGCCACCTGGGATTCGTGGCCGGGCTGTCAGGACCCTGGATCTGAAAACTGGTGACCGGGTGCTCGATCTTCGTCAACTTGCGAGAGAGATCGAGGTCCAATACTTGTTCATGGATACTTACTTCATTGGTCGAGCAGCAAAGCCAATCGTCGTAGCATAGACTTTAGTCTGTGACATCTACCAAGGCAAAAATGAGGCGCTGTCACGATCTTACTTCTATCGTCGAGCAACAAAGCCCCCACTTCGACAAATGAAAAGAGGCGCGTGATGCGCCTCTTCTTGAACGAAAGACTGCTTCCGGGAGTTAGAAGTTTCCGCCGCACTCCGGATGGCCGCAGTCGCAATCGATCTCAATAGTGTCGCCAGTGCCCTCACAAGAAGCACTGCAGTATTTACCATCAGGTTGTGGGGCACAACCACACACGGGATTCTTACAGGTCTCTTTCTCGTCTGCCATGGATCCTCCTGAACTTGTTCTATCGGTTTGGGCGCATAGATTAACACACTCCACTCGGAAGTATAGAAGCAGATCAAAACCAGGTAGTGGGTAGTTTGAGCTTGAGGTCAGATTCAATGTATTTTCGAATCCCGAAGAGATTAAAGTCAATCGCCGTGGGCGAGCGCCATTGATCGTACTAAGCAGGCTAACTTCGTGGCGTGGCCACTCAACCAGCGCCGGAGGCGCGGCAAAAGGTAGCCAGGCGCAAACGCCGTATGCAGTGCAGCGCCTGGGATGATGATCTGAAATAAATCCAGCCCTGAAAGGGCTTGTTCTGCCGCCCTTTCAGGGCTGGTCGTTTAAGCGATCATGATCCAGGGGCGGCGCGCCAGGCGCGCTCGCCCCTGGCTACCTTCTGCCGCGCCTCCGGCGCTCGTTGAATGAGTGCGTCGTCAGCGTTGCCCGTAGCGGTTTTACGGCTACCTTCTGCCGCGCCTGCGGGCGCTCGTTGAATGATTCAATTCGGGTTTGGCGCCTGCGGGCGCTCGTTGAATGATTCAACTGTGCGCTGAATCACAGACTAAAGTCTATGCCACTATTTAGAAGCCAGCGCTAACGCCACCTCGGCGGCAACGCGAGCGTTGTTTTCCAGCAACGCGATGTTGGCCTGCAGGGTCGCCCCGCCACTTTGCCCGGCCATCCACGACAGCAGAAACGGTGTTAGCTCGCGTCCGCCTATTCGGCCTTTTGCGGCTTCTTTCACCGCCTCGTCCAACACCCTGTTCAGCAACTCCGCAGGCACTTCCGCGGCGGCGGGTACAGGCACGGTCACAAGCAGTGCGCTTTCAATGCCCAGTGCTCGTTGAGCTTTCACTAACTCCGCCACCTCTTTGCCTGAATTCACTGTGGCATCAACGCTCAGTCCGCTCCTGCGTGAATAGAATGCCGGCAACTCGTCGCATTGATAACCAACAACCGTGACGCCGTGTGTCTCCAGCCACTCGCGTGTCGCCGGAAGATCGAGAACGATCTTTGCGCCGGAGCAAACCACCACAGTCGGAGTGCGCGTCAACTCTGGTAGATCAGCCGAGACGTCGGGCAACGACCCGCGATGAACGCCTCCAATACCTCCCGTTGCGAAGACTTGAATACCGGCCCGGTGGGCGATCCAGATAGTGCTGGCGACTGTCGTTGCGCCATCCCAGCGGCGGGCGAGGGCGATGGGGAGATCTCGGGTACTGACTTTCTTGATATCATCAGTTTCGGCGATGTGCCTCAACTGGTTTTCGTTCAGCCCCACACAGAGTTTTCCCGCGAGGATGGCGATCGTGGCCGGAACGGCGCCCGCACCTCTCACAATCTCTTCAAGTCGATGCGCAGTTTCCAGATTTTGTGGACGCGGCAGTCCGTGGGCGATGACTGTTGATTCCAAAGCGACGACGGGCTTTCGCGCGGCCAGAGCAGCATCCACTTCGGTGCTGAACTCAAACAGTTCTCTGTTAATCATTTGGTTACTTGAAATCAAAAGCTGGCCACAAAGGCCCGCTCAAGCCCTGGTAATTTGCAAGTCAGGAAGGCGGACCCTGTCCCCGCCTCAAGCTTGAATGCCACTCAACGGTAAGAGCGGGGACAGGGTCCGCCTTCCTGACTTGCAAATTAGCCTAGGTCCTCTTTTGATTTTCACAGAGTCTCTACCGCCTCTCCTGTCGGCTTCGTTAACTTAAACACATTACCGCCGCCCACGCGTTGGCTCCAGGTGATCTCGGCATCGATCAAACTTGCGCGCGCACGCATGTTGGCCAGGCCGCGACCTTCATGTTTGTTTCCGCTCGCCTGTTCAAAGTCCCCACCATTGTCTTCTATGGTCAAACTGAAATCACCTGCCTGGGAAACTCCTACCACCATCTTTACTTTAGTCGCATTTGCGTGGCGGCAAATGTTGTTAACAGCTTCCTGCGTGATTCGGTAGATCTGCATCTGCACATTGGGCGCAAACTTCATACGCTCTTCCAGCACTTCGTCGCACACGAATTCATACTCGAATTGCCTTTCAGGTGGCGCGTGTTGCACCGCATGTGACAGCGCAAACTCCAACGCCGCCGCGAAACCTACGTTCTGCAGCACAGATGGGCTGAGGTCTTCGCAGATTCGCCTTACTTCCTGAGAGATCGACTCAATCTCTCCGCGCAGCAGGGCCGCGTCCGGCTTCTTTTTCGCCTGCTCGCGGCCGTCTGAAAACTGATCGGCTAGCAAGAGCAAGTGCCTCAGATCGCCAAGCGTTTGATCGTGCAGGTCGCGGGCGATTCGGCGCCGTTCGCGTTCGGCCTCGTTGGCAAGATTAAGTCGGGCATTCGCGAGGTCCTGATTGGCCGCCACCAGCGCCGCACTCGTTCTCACAATTCGTTTGCGCTCCAAAATGGCCCATAGCAGGGCCAGCAAGGCCATGGTCAAGAGCACTGCCAGGGCTGTCGAAGTCCAGGGAAAGGGCGCGGCGGCTACATTCAACTCAAATGATAGCGGGCTGGAGGGAACGAGGTCCTTTGTGAAAGCACGCGCCAGGACTCGGTACTTCCCGGGCTGCAGTCCTTCCATAGCAAACTGCGACTCACGCGACACCTTCTGCTTGACGATGTTGCCTTTCTTATCCGTGAGCGTGAACGCGTATTGAAACTGCTCAGGGAAAGTACGGCTACTGTTTGCAGCCACGTCGAAAAGCAAACTGTTCTGGGGGTATTCGAGATTCAGACCACTACTCAGTTCGCCAGGGTGATGGACGCGCTTGCTGATGATTCGCGTGGCATAAAGAGTGGGCGCGATTTGGCCGGGCGCGTAACGTGCAATACCACGGCTGGTTCCAATCAGCAGGATGTTGCCGCGGTCGGGGTTTTGTTGCGGCAGAACGGCAAAGACGTTTTGCGAAGGCAGTCCCTGCTCGGTATCCAGTTGCGCGACGACGGGGCCAAGTTGGTCATCGATCAAGATTTGGACCAGGCCTCCTCCAGTGGTTGCACACCAGACTCCGTTCGAGTTGGAGGCTTTAACGGCTACCAGACTTCGCGCATCAAGCTCGGGAGCCGCGACCACACAATCGTTGCCTGGTCGGCATAAATAAACCCCGCGATTTGTGGCAAACCAAAGAGTGCCATCGTTTGTGCGCGCAATTGAACGGACTGGGCTGCCTCTGAGTTTCGCAAACGCCGGCTCTGGTTCTGCCTCTTCACCGTCAAAACTGAGAACGCCGTCGTTCGTCGTTCCGATCAATAGTCTTGCGTCTCCGTCGGCAAACAGACTAATCACTTCCCGTGAGCCATCCCCGTCCCTGGGCCATACGAGGCGAACGCGTGGGTCTTCAAACAGTTCAAGGCCGCGCTTGTAGCTGGCAATGTAAATGCCGTCGCGAAATCGAGTGATCGCCCGGATGCTGCCCACGGCGTCGGCATTGCCGGCACTTGCCTCGACACGTGTAAAACTCTGCGACTCGGTTCTCGTTCCAGGCCCGGGCCTTGCTCCTGCAAAAAAACCACTGGCCGAACCCACCAGCAACCTTCCATTCTTGTCTTCGGCGATTGAATAAATAATGTTGCGAGCAAGGTCGGTGACTGTGAGCCACCTCTGCGCGGCGGTGTCGTAAACGAAGAGACCACGGTTCGTGCCGGCCAGCACCTGGCCGTCCGAAGTTTGATACAGCGTGCGCACGAAGTTGCTTTCGGCGCTGCCCCCGATGCTCTCCGCTCGCGGCGCCTGCGGGTCGAAGCGGCAGACGCCTCTATCTGTGCCAAACCAGACGACACCCTCGCGGTCGACGAAGATCGCATAGACGTGATCCGAACGCAGCCCTCCGGCCGTGCCGTCGAAAGTGAAACGCTGAGCTTTCCTGGAACCGGAGAAGCGGAACACTCCATGCCCGTCCGTTCCCACCCAAACCTCGCCATTTCCTACGCGGATAGTACTGATCGTCCCCGTCGGAGCGTCAACTCTTACAAGGTTGTGAGGCGCAGTGCCCTGGTACAACCCGCTTTCTTCTTTTCTGCTGCGCGCTCCCAACCACAACTTGCCATCCGCATCTGTCTCCAGCGCGCGAACGAAGTAGGTGGGTGGCCGCAGCGGCGACTCTCTTGCTGTCCCATTCTCAATCGTGAGCAGACCGCGGCTAAGCGAGCCGGCCAGAAGTTTGCCGTCTACGACGTTAAGACTCGTGAGCGGGAGAGGTCCGGGACGGTCGCGATCGGCGCTTTCAAGTGGCTGCTCCAACAATTGGCGGACATCGAGCGTGCCATCTTCCTTTTTGCGACACTCGAAGAGCATCCCTTGCTCCGTGGCTATCACCACGCGATTGTGTTCGGGCGCGATGATTGCGGTTATTACTTTGCCCGCCGTTTCCCGTAACACTTCAAAACTGCCATCCAGCATGCGCACCACTCCGGATTCCGTGCCGATCCATAGCACACCCGCCTCGTCGGTTTTCAAAGCCAGCACGCGACCGGATGGAAGATTGGGATGGCTGATGGCTTGTGTTCTGCGACCCTCGAGTTTCGCCAACCCTCCGTCAGTGCCAAACCACATCGCGCCGTCTGGCCCCTGGGAAACCGCGAGAACTCGGTCAGATGGTAAACCATGAAACAACGTGACCGCGCCCCACTGGTGCAAGCCTGTTACCGGCGTGGGCGACGGAGAAGGGGACGGCGAAGGTGACGGAGATGGACTTGGTGAGGGGGACGGCTGGATATTGTCGGATTGCGAGGAGGCAGGAGCAGGAGGCAGGAGCAGGAGAACAAAAACCGCAGATAACAAAAACCAGAGAATAGATTGTAGGGGTGTTCCTCCGTGGGCGCCCCCCGGTCGCGGTACAACGGGCGCCCACGGAGGGACGCCCCTACAAAGTCTCCCCTTCACCGTTTCTCCCCGTCTCCCCGTCGCCGTATCCCCGCGTCCCTCTTTTGTTCCTCAAGATGCCGTTTACTGTCACGCTCGAGCCACGTCTCCAACTCCTGCGACGCCTTCTCCAGCTCATCGTTATTTAGCAACCCACGTCGAAGGGCTTCGAAGAATGCGCGCGTGCGTACGTTGTAAGCGAGCTTGTCATAGGCCTCACGCTCCGTTCCTTCCGCTATTGACATGAAGAGCTTTTCGTAAAGAGTCGCCAGCCGGCTCTCGACACCGCGCAGACTCAGACTGCACTTACGTGCGATGGCCCAGTTGGAAAGACCCAGCGCGAGGTAATAAAGCGCCTCGGCCTCAAACTCGGTCAGCAGTGGTCGCTTGAACGAATCTTTGAACGCGGGATCGATCATGTCGGCGCCATCTTCAAGCACCGCGGCAACGAAACGCAGAAAGCGCGACTCGGGATTGTTCTTGTGAATGAAGCCGTAAGCTGGCGGCGGATCTACTGACTTTACGATCTTCCGAATCTCGTTGATGTAGATCTCATGAGGAAACTGTGTCCAGAAGATGATGCGCGCCGCAGGGAAGTCGCGCCAGATGGCCCGCGCCGCCTTCACGCCCGAGACCTTCGGCATCTGAATGTCCAGAATACACACGGCAGGCCTGTGCTCGAGCGCCAGCTTAACGGTCTCCTCGCCATCGCCGGCTTCGAGCACGGGCGTGTGTGTCTGAAACTCACGCTCCAGAATCTCGCGGAGGTAAGCGCGCTGGGCCACATTGTCTTCGGCGATTAGGATCGACATTATGATTTGACTCTGCTACCACGTTTGAGAAGCAAGTGCAGGCGACGCCTCTCTAAAGTGTTGCCACTTACTGTCAGGTATTGTACCAGCCATTTTATTCAGTTTGAGCATGCAACGAATAGTCTAAAGACGTATTTGCCCACACATCCTGTTTACCTTCTCCGTCACTCGCAAACAATGTGGGTATCCACGGTTGGACTGAAGGCTGGCGCTGGCATTGCATTATCAGTAAGCCTGACTGCCTCGCCGCCTCACTTGCGGAAAGGCTCTGAGACTGTGTCAAAAACAGGGTTCTCCAAAAATAACGGCTCAAGCCCCGCCAATTTGCAGGTCAGGAAGGCGGACCCTGTCCCCGCTCTTACGTCGAAAACAATAATCGTTTAGACTAACAACTCAATTCAAAATCTCACCCTCCAAAGGAGCTTCCTCACATGGCTCGCAAATGGTCGAACCTCAATCTCCCAGGCGCACTCCACTATATTACCGGCAACTTTCTTGACCGTACCCCTGTCTTCACAGACCCCGAATGCTGCAAGGCTTTCCTTGATGAGCTTCAGAAGCTAAATCGCAATTGGCCCAGCAAGTTGATCACTTATGTGCTAATGCCGGATCACCTTCATCTGATAGCCAATCCCCGGGATGGGCGCATCAAGGAATTCACCGGCCACTTGAAAGCGGTTTCCGCGAAGGCAATCGTTCGGGCAAACAGCGGCTCTGTTTTTGCGGAGACGGATAAAGGGCACCAAGTCTGGCAAGAGAGCTTCAAAGATGTGGCGTTGTGGAGCGAGTGGATGATCTGGCAGAAGATTAACTACATCCACGCCAATCCGGTGAAGGCGCGCTTAGTAAGATCTGCCAAGGATTACTACTGGTCGGGCTTTCGATCGTTTTACTCACAGGGTGATAAGCCTTTGGGAGTTGATCATGACTGGTGGTGGCCGGAAGATTCCGAGAAGCTGTCCAAGGCGATGAAAGAGATGGGCTGGTACAGCTTTGAAAAGAGGAGATGAGGACATTGGAGTTGAGTGGCTTTCAAGCTTGAGGCGGGGACAGGGTCCGCCTTCCTGACCTGCAAATTATCGAAGGTGAGAAAAAGGTAACTGACATGCCGTTAAAGTAACCGTCGGTCACAGTAAGCAACTTGACGCCCAACACGTCTTGTCTGCACTATGTCGGTGCTTTAGCAATGTCGCCTGCTAGTAACCTCTCCCTGAAAGGTATCTGGATGTATTTTCGAAAATTCTTTTGCTACATCGTAATCTGCTTACTCAGTATCTCTTTTGTGGCGCCTGAGCCGGCTCACAGCACAAACAAAGAACAGCAGACTCCAACAGCTCCCGCTTCCGAGCTGCGCGACGAGAAGCTCTGGAAGAAGGCGTTGGAGATTCACCGCAAGGCCATCGTGGTCGACACCCATAACGACATTCTCTCGATGATGACTGACGACAACTACGACCTGGGCGTCTCGTCTGTCGGCAAGTACCACACTGACATCGTCAGAATGAAACAGGGCGGTCTGACGGCGGAGTTCTTTTCCGTTTACATAGACCGCAGTTTCGCCCGCGACGGCGGATCGGCGCGTCGCACGCTCGACATGATCGACTTGGTCTATAGAGCAGCCGAGCGTTATCCAAACGATCTGATGATGGCTTATTCCACTGCCGACATCCGCCGCGCGAAGAAGCAGAATAAGATTGCTGCCCTGATGGGCATCGAAGGCGGCCACGCAATTGAAGACTCTTTGATGGCCTTGCGCGACTTCTACCGGCTCGGCATTCGCTACATGACGCTGACCCACAACAATACGAACAACTGGGCCGATTCCTGCTGTGACGAAGCGAAGCACAATGGGCTGTCAGATTTTGGCAAAGAAGTTGTGCGCGAGATGAATCGCGTCGGCATGCTGGTGGATATCTCGCATGTATCGGATACACCCATGAGTGACGTGCTGGATATTTCATCGGCCCCGGTGATCTCTTCCCACTCGTCGGCACGCGCCCTGGCGAATCGAACGCGTAACATTCCGGACGATCTACTGCGCCGCTTTAGCAAAAACGGCGGTGTTGTGATGATCAATTTCTATCCGGGCTTCATCGACAAGAACGTGGTCGAGGCCTCGAAAGAAAGAGATGCCCGCCTCCAACCACAAATGGATGAGCTCAGGGCAACCTACAAAGATGATCCGAAACGACTCGCAGAAGAAATAAGCAAGCTGCAGGC
>CAZVHN010000795.1:0-17142 GCA_964626895.1 uncultured Chloracidobacterium sp.
CCTTCCCAACCTGCAAATTTGCGGAGCTTGAACTGTTAATTGACGGTTGAGTCGCATTGGATCTGGAGCGGGGGCGCGCTGCGCTTTGCCCACCTTCCTTACCTGCAAATTTACTAAGGTTAATCGTAACGTCCGCGTTTATCTGCGTGCGGCTGCGGCGCGTTATTGCGGTCTGCTACAATTCACCTCCCATGAAAACAGTCGGCCTTATTGGCGGCATTGGCCCCGAATCAACCATTGAGTATTACCGCTCGATCATCAGTAGCTATCGAGAACAGAAACCGGACGGCGGCTACCCGGCCATCCTGGTTAATAGCGTTAACCTCACGCAGTTAATCGAGTGGATGAACGTGAATGACTTAGGGAAAGTAACAGAGTATCTGATTCTGGAAGTTGAAAAGCTGGCAAAGGCTGGCGCCGACTTTGGTGCATTCGCCTCGAACACACCACATATTGTCTTTGACGAAATCCAGCGGCAGTCGCGTATTCCGCTGATTAGTATTGTCGAAGCCACCTGTGAAAGGGTTCAGGCGCTGGGATTTAAAAAGGTGGCGCTGTTTGGCACGCGCTTCACAATGCAGGGCCGCTTCTACCCGGACGTATTCTCACGCGCAGGCATAAAGCCAATAGTGCCGGAGCCCGAAGAGCAAACTTACATTCACGACAAATACCTCGGCGAATTGCTCAACAACATCTTTCTTCCCGAAACGCGCCAGGCGCTGCTGGCAATTGCCGACGAACTGAAAGCGAGGCATGGAATCGAAGCCCTCATTCTAGGGGGCACCGAGTTGCCATTGATTCTGCGCGACGATGAACACAACGGCGTTCGCCTTCTCAACACTACCCGCATCCACTGCGACCGAATTGTGAGAGAGTTGCTGTCGTAGGTAGTAACGAAGACCCCCAACACACCGCACCCTGTAGCCAACCGATCCCAGCACTCAACACGACCAGGAGTCCCTCAACCCACAGAACCATTTGCGGTAGCCAATGGATCTCACCACTCAACCAGCACTCAATCTGAGCGGGAGCCTCTCAACTCACAGCACCATTTGCTGTAGCCAATGGATCCCACCACTCAAGATGAATACCTCTCGAACCAGTAACGGCATCAGTACTCCTCTGTTGTGGTGAGTGGTGGGATCCATTGGCTACCGCAAATGGTTCTGGGCGTTGAGCCCACTCATATTGAGTGGTGCGATCCATTGGCTACCACAAGCGGTTGCGCAGCGCGGTGATTGGCTCATCCACTTAATACAGAGGCGGGGGCTAAGGAGCCGCAGAACAAAGAGGGCTACACCTTCATCAAGTGTAGCCCTTAGGTTCAGCGTGCCGCGAGCGAAACGCTGCCTACTGCGTGATGCCCATCTGCCAGAGCATGAAAGCATAATCAAACGCGACATCCTTGAGAGCGTCGTAACGCCCGGATGCGCCGCCGTGGCCGGCCCCCATGTTGGCCTTCAGAAGCAGGTGGTTCTTGTCGGTCTTCACAGCGCGCAGCTTCGCCACAAACTTCGCGCCTTCCCAGTAGGGCACCTGGCTGTCGTTCAGCGAGACTCGGACGAGAGTATTCGGATAATCCTTCGCCACGATGTTGTCATAAGGCGAATAGGATTTCATGTAAGAGTACTCTTCCTTATTCTCCGGGTTGCCCCATTCGAGAAACTCCTGCACGGTGAGCGGCAGGCTCTTGTCGAGCATCGTGTTTATTACGTCAACAAAAGGCACGTAAGAGACGACGGCCTTGAACAAATCCGGACGCATGTTGGTGACCGCGCCCATCAAGAGACCGCCCGCGCTGCCGCCGGAGATGACGAGCCGATCCTTCGACGTATATTTCTCCTTGACCAGGTGATCGGCAGAGTCAATGAAGTCAGTAAAGGTGTTCTTCTTCTTCATCAATTTGCCGTCGTCGTACCAGGGCTTGCCGAGGTCGCCGCCACCACGAATGTGCGCCAGCGCGTAGACGGCGCCGCGATCGAGCATGGAAAGGCGATTCGAGCTGAAGCTGACGTTCGACGGGATGCCGTAAGAGCCATAGGCCGTCAACCACAAGGGCGCCGTCCCGTCGAGTTTTACCCCCTTCTTGTAGACCAGAGAGATGGGAATCTTCGTTCCGTCAGAGGCCATTGCGTAGATGCGCTCCGACTTGTAGTTCGCCGGGTCGAAGTTGCCCAGTACCTCCTGGCGTTTGAGCAGTTCGCTCTTGCGCGCGGCCATGTCGTAGTCGTAGGTCGAGGGCGGAGTGGTGAACGAGTTGTAGGAATAGCGAAGCTTCTGCGTGTCGAACTCACGATTGGTCGAGACCCCAGCCGAGTAAACCGGCTCGGGGAACTCGAGGTAGTGCGCCTTGCCGGACTTGAAGTCGGTGAGCCGCAGTTTCGGGAGTCCGTTCTCGCGTTCGGAGAGGACGAAGAAGTCTTTGAAAATATCGATATCTTCGAGCATCACGGCGGGCCGGTGGGCAATAACCTCTGTCCAATTGGCCTTGCCCGGGTTAGAGATCGGGGCCGCGGCGAGACGGAAGTTGCGACCCTTGTCGTTGGTCAGGACGTAGAACTTGTCGCCGTGCTGATCGACCGAGTACTCGTGGCCCTTCTCGCGCGCCGAGATGAGTTTCGGAGCAGCCGTAACGTTCGAGGTCGGGATATAGCTCCACTCGTTCGTATCGGAACTCGACGAGCCAACCAGGATGTACTGCCGGCTGCGCGTCCGTCCCGCGTACAGGCGGTAGAGTTCGTCTTTCTCCTCCGCGACCAGCACGTCCTTCTCTTTAGGATCGCCGAGGGTGTGGCGCCAGAGTTGGTGCGGACGTTTGGCCTCGTCCTCGCGACCGTAGAACAGCGTCTTGTTGTCGGGCGCCCACAAGGCATACACGACCTTGCCGAGTTGATCCGGGAGCTCTTTTCCTGTGCGCAGGTCTTTGATGTGAAGCGTGTAATCGCGGTGCCCGTCATGGTCCATCGAGTAAGCGAGGAGGTTCGAGTCGTCCGAAACGCTGTAGGCGCCGAGGCCGGTGTAGGGATGTCCTTTCGCCAGCTCGTTCAAGTCGAGCGTGATCTCCTCGGGCGCAGTCATCGAACCCTTGCGGCGTGCGTAGATGGGATACTGCTGTCCCTCGACGGTGCGAGAGTAGTAATAGTAGCCGTCCTGACGATATGGGACCTGCGTATCGGTCTGCTTAATGCGGCCGAGCAGTTCTTTGTAGAGAGACTCCTGGAAGGCCTCGGTTGGCTTCATCACGGCCGCAGTGTGCGCGTTCTCTGACTCCAGGTAGGAAATCACAGCCGGGTTCGACTTCTCGCGCAGCCAGAAGTAGTCATCGACAAGGGTCTCGCCGTGGATATTTGTAGTCTTGGATTTCTTTTCTGCCATTGGTGGTTTTGGGGCTGCTCCGCCCCCATTTGATTGGGCTAGCGCAGCGCTGCTAAACGTGAACGTAGGGACTACTGCAAACAAAACTAGCAGCATCAGGGGTCTTGGCTGTGTTCTCATGTCGGACCTTCTTTGTTACGGAATTTAGGGTTGCGGACATCGGGGAGATCCGTCTTCTATGAATCGAGCACCGCCGAATCTATTGCTTGGTTGTTTACCGGCGCACGGCCGGCTAGTCGTGGACGGTTCAACCCCGCGGAGGGTCGCCCCAGCCTGAGCCTACGTACTTACCGTTCTCTACAATGCACGGCACTGTTGGATCATCGTTCGAAAAGGAGAGCATCTCTGCCCGACGCGAGCGATCGTTTTGAGCGTCGTAATCAACGAAAGAAATGCCTTTCGCATCGTAATGATCCCGTGCCTGTTGACAGTAAGGACAGTCCGGCTTTGTGTAAATAACTAACGCCAACCTGAGGTCACCTCCGTGTGACGCTAGTTTAGCAATGGACTGGCGAAGATGCGAAGCCGTGGTGAGTGGGTTCCGGTATTATTTTCAAACTGGAACCGCTATACTTCGCCAGTTTATGGACGAACTTGACTCAACTAAGCCCTCCCTGACCGAGAGCGATCTGCTTGACCCGTACGAAAAATTGGTGATTGTTGAGATCCTGGGTAAGCAGGTGAAGGTACCCGAAAAGAACCGCTTGCTGCGTTGTTTCCAGTATTTATCGCTCAATTCGATTTCTTACGGCGACTTTTGTTGGAATGGCGAATGTACGAATTGTCAGATCTGGTACCACGAGAAAGGTCAGACAGAGAGCAATGACAAGCCCACACTTTCCTGTCGCGCGGAGGTGGTCGAGGGAATGGTCATCACGAAGTTAAGTCAGTTTATTCACCTCGATGGTATCAGCAAGGGAGGGGCCTTTCTGCAATCTAAGCACGACCATGCGACTGATGACCCGGGATGTTCGAGTTGCGAACCATGATCGCGCCGGAGCCCCGAGAGCCCGCGAAGCGTGGCGAAAGTATAAAGCCTGGGGCGTGAGCCCCAGGACAATCGCATTTGAGATCCTAGCCCGCGAAGCGGGGCGGCAGCGTCAATGAGAGAGACATCGTTGCTGAACGCACGAACAGATTCTAATCGCTGTCGCCCGCTTTCGCGGGCTGGTTAAATCTTCTTTGTTGGTGACCTGGGGCTCCGCTGCGCTCCACCCCAGGCTTTATGCTGTCGCCGCTATCGCGGGCTGGTTGAGCGGTTCAGCGTGCGCGGCAACTTTCTCTGATACCGGTCTAGTACTTGGGAACGCTGGGATCGACTTCATTGGACCACGCAGTGATCCCTCCTTTGAGATTCAGAAGACTACCGGCGAACCCTGAACGCTTGAGTGCTTCGATGGCTTTCGCGCTGCGGCCGCCCATCTTGCAATGCACGACGGTTTCTTGGTTGGGATCGATCTCGGACATACGGTTGAGCACCTGGCCCAGGGGGATATGCGTTGCATTAGGAATAGCGGCAATCGCGACTTCGTGCGCCTCACGCACATCAATAATTTGGATATTTTCTCCGAGGTCCAGTCGCTGCTTAAGTTCAGTGGCAGTGATTTCCGGAATTTGCTGTGTGGCTGGTTGACTCATGATTCCTCCGAAGATGGGATTAACGTGATTCGTCGTAAAAAGAGAATCTCTATTCTACTCGCTGAAATTGAAGACAAACAAGAGTAGCGGGCTGGAAGGTGGTGAGTGTGTGAAAACCCAAAAGGCTTACAGTACTGGGGCTTGAGCAGTCCTTGTGGGGATCGTTCTGTATTGAACTGCTATAAAACGTTGAGGCTCCCCTGGAGCTTTTCTTTCTTCCTAGCGTATACGTTAGACTTTGTGCTTGACGTTTCGTGACTGAGCTTCCCATTAGTTAGAAAGGTTCCCTCTTTGCGAAAGGTTCCTCTATGAGATTCGAGTTCTACCACGCCGGCCTGGACAATGTTCCAAAGCTCTCCGTCGACGGCACCATTTCCAACAGCATCCATTTCTCGCACTGGGAAGGAAACCAGACTCCGGATGAGATCAAAGCAGATACTTCCACCGAAATCGCGCTGAATCTCGTCGCCTCTCCAAACAAGCAAAAACTCACTCAGGGAATCGAGCTGGTAACCAACAACCACTTCGATACGGACGGTGTGCTTTCCGTGTGGACCGTGCTTAACGGCGAACGAGCTCTGGACTTGCGCGAGCAGTTAATACCGGCGGCGGAAGCAGGGGACTTTTCGGAGTTCTCGACTGAGAACGGTGTGCGCGCGAGCATAGTTATCCAGGGTTCAGATCAGGCCAGCCCGAACAATGAAACCGGTTCACCGCTTGCTGCCTATCTTGCCGGCAAAGAGATCAGCGACGAGGCTGAAGCCTATGAGCTCGTGCTGCCCGAAGCGGAGCGCGTCCTCCGGAACACAGGCGAGTACGAGTCGCTTTGGCGCAGTGGTTGGGCGGCAATCGCCAGCGCGATCGAGAGCTTCGAAAAGGGCAAATCCACGGTTGAAGAACACCAGGATGCTCGTCTGTCTTTGATTACCCTGGCGCCTGAAGTCTTTAGCCCCAATGGATTCAATCCGACTCGACATGTCGCGCCTTACACCGCCATCTCACGTTACGCGCGGGGTCAAATCTTTTTGATAGCCACCCCGTTCCGCGACGGATGGACTTATCGAATCGATTATCCGTATTACTCGTGGGCGGAAACTGTGGTAAGGCCCAGGGTTGAGCGACAAGACTTCGGCGCGCTGATCTCACAACTGAATCAGATTGAGCAGAATCACGATGGACGTTGGAAGTTGGACAATAGCGAGATGACTTCAGTCGTCAAGTTTCTCGATGCGAGTAACACTCTCGCGGCTTCCCAGCTGCGCCCGGATGAACTTGTCAGTCTTATGCAGGCAGAGCTGTTATCGAAAACTGCTGCCCGAGTCTGAGTATGATCCAAACAGTTTGGTTGAGTTTAGCGATCCGCGAAACCACACGAAGCCAACACGAAAATCTTAGTGATATTTCGTGTACTTTAGCGGATCGTACTGACTCTTTCGATTTTGCTACCGCTTAAACTCTGTGTTTTTGGGCCTAACGTGTTCCTACCGAGCAGCAAGCGCGCCTATCATCGCAACACAGACTGAAGTCTATGCTACTCCATGCTTGACGTTGTAATCATCGGCGCCGGCCCTGCCGGTCTAGCGGCCGCACTCTGGTGTGATCAGCTGGGACTGGACACCCTCATTCTCGAGCAGAGCGAAACTGTCGGCGGACAACTCCATTCGATATACGGGGCGATTGAGAACTATCCGGGCGTGCGGGCTCTCAACGGGGCCGAACTGTTAGCACTGTTTGCCGATCAGATCGACAACGCCGGCTTTGACCTCTGGACCAACGTTGAAATCGCGAGCGTCGATCTCGCCGCAAAACGTGTCTCGTTGCGTAGCGGTGAACAGCTGCAGTCGATTTGCATCATCATCGCTACCGGCGTGAGGCGCAGGCAGCTCGGAATTCCTGGCGAGAATGAATTTTCCAGCAAGGGAATTATTGACTCTGCGGCCCGCGACCGGAATCTGTTTGCCGGCAAAGACGTCTGCGTCATTGGCGGCGGCGACGCGGCTGTTGAAAACGCACTACTGCTGGCTGATGTTTGTCCGACCGTAACTCTTGTGCATCGTGGCAAGAAATTGAGGGCGCGCAGAGAATTTGCAGAGCAATTGCAGACGAATCACTGCATAACGGTTTTTACCGAGTCGGTCGTCACTCGTATTATTGGCAACGAAGAAGTAGAGGCTGTTGAGATACAACGCAAAGAAGCAATCAAACCATTTCAGATGGCCGTGCGGGGTGTGTTGATTCGCATTGGGGTGGAACCCAATACGGATTCATTCCGCGAACAGTTGCAGTTGGATGAGAAAGGCTACATTGTGGTGACCAACCAGCAAGAAACCACTCTGACGAATGTATTCGCCATCGGCGACGTCTCTAATCCGATGGCTCTGACAATTAGCGGCGCCACGGGCGCAGGAGCTACCGCGGCTAAGGTGATCGCTGCCAGGCTGCAGAGTAGCCGAAGGTCCTAGTTAGCAGGCTGATGAAAAGGGCTCAGGTAAGACGATCCACGAAAGCACACGAAGTGACTCGAACCATAGGGCTCTTTTCGTGTCCGTTCGTGTGATTTCGTGGACCGTTCTTAGTTTTTCAGTAGCCTGCTCACGGTGGGAGCGGAAGGATGAGATCTGCAGTGTCGGAGACTGACGACGATGCTCCGGCGTACACTGATGCGCACGTAGCGGCCTATCCGATCGAGTATATCGCGGGGATCGATTTGTACAACGCCGGGGAATTTCATGCTTCGCATGATGCCTGGGAAGAGCGCTGGATGGGCGAGGTCGGGCCGCAAGAGAAACTCTTCCTGCAGGCGATGATTCAGTCCGCGGTGGCTTTTCATCATTTGGAGATTGGTCGTCCGGGCGCAGCGCGCCGGATGCATCAGATGGCCAAAGAAAAGTTTGCGCGCCTGGGTAAAAGCGTGTTCATGTCTCTCGATCTCGAGGATTACCAGGAGCAACTCGAGCGCGCTCTTTCCTGGCTCTGGGACGCGGCCGATCCGCGTGAGTTGGACCCGCCGCAAGTCACGCCGCCGCGGATCAGACTGCTGTCGACCATCGATGAATTTGATTAATAGGTTAGATTTCAACGCTACTTTCCCAACGTTAGTGGAACAGGATGAACTGTTTACGACCGATGTTTGCTCCATTTCGCATTCTGCTAACGAAAAGGTAAAAGCTGTATTTTCGAAGAGAGAGATGCTTAAGATCTGCAGTGGTCATCGATTGAGAAGTGACAATGCTAGATCGGGAAGCGTAGCGACAGCGTCTGCTACAGAACCGGGAGCGGTAGCGACCGCATTCAAGCAAGCCAGCATTCACTGCAGAAATTGAAAATTTGCGCAGTGACTCGGACGTGCAGAGAGTTGTTTGAGTTGTAGTAGTCGACGCCACTTGATCCCTGCGCTGGTTGAGTGCGGTCGCTACCGCTCCCGGTTCCGTAAGAAGGCGCTTGAATCCCAGTTCTGAATTGAAATCGATTACACCGGGGTCCAAGGTATCTCTTTGAGTTACCACCTCGAACCAACATGTCGCTCAAACGTTGGGACAGTCGTGAAATTTCAAGTCCTTCCGTGAGCTTGCTCGCTGGGGATTAGAAACCCGTGGCAATCCTTAATCACCTAAGACTGCTCCTACTCGGTTTATGGCTTGGCGCCGCGGTGTATTTCAGCTCTGTCGTTGCTCCCAGCGTATTTTCCGTGCTGCGTGCGTTTCAACTGCCCAACGTAGGTGAAATCGCAGGCACGCTGGTTACGCGGACTCTCTCGGTTGTGAATGTCAGCGGTTTCATCATTAGCCTGTTTCTACTGGTAACCGCATTCGCCTTTGGCAAAGGGTTGGGAAAGCGTTCATTCTTTCTGGAACTCGCTTCGCTGATAGTGGTGGCCGTTAGCACCGGGACTGGACAGTGGGTGATTGCCGCGAAGATGCGCGCTCTGCGCGTGGCCATGGTTCTTCCGGTCGATCAGGTGCCGATCGATGATCCACGCCGCGTGGCTTTCAATCGACTGCACGGTTATTCTGTCACCACGCTGAGTATCGCTATGATTGCCGCTCTAATTGCGTTTCTGATAATCGCGTATCGCGCGCGTTTGAATGCCAATTGAATGAGTTGTTAGGGGAAGGACTTCTTGTGGGAATAATCGAACAGATTGATGAGTGGCGTAAACGTTACGCCGATTGGCAGAAAGAGCAAAGTAGGGTCTCCGGCAATGGCGAGGTAGGAGAATCGTATCCGTTTGTTAAGAACAAGCGCGCTCCCTTTACGCCGGCGCGCCGCGCCTTGCCAATGCTAAACCTCGCTCTTATCTCTTCGGCGGGTGTCTATATCGACGGGACCAATCCTTTCGACCTTAACGCACCAGGCGGCGACCTTAACTTTCGCGAGATCCCGATTGAAGTTGAAGCTGCCGATTTGCGGTTCGCGGCGAAAGGATACGATCCGGCCGCGGTTCAGCAGGACCTTAACGTGCAGGTGCCACTCGAGCGGCTTCTGGAGTTTGAGGTCAATGGAATTATCGGCCAACTCAATCCGGTGTTCTGGAGTTTCAGTGGTTCCATCACTGACGCCGCCAGACTTGCTGATGAGATGTTTCCGAAGCTGATCGAGCGCGTCAAACGATACGAGGTTCAGGCTGCTCTGCTGATACCGGCATCACGTCTCTGCCACCAGTCAGTTTCGCTCGCCGCGCGGGCTTTGGAACAGAGCGGCCTTCCCACGATGACCCTGGCAGTGGTCAAGGACGTCGTGGAATCTGTTCGTCCTCCTCGAGCGGCTTTTTATGAAGGCGAACTCGGAAGTGTTGCGGGACGCCCGAACTGGCCCGAACATCAACGCCGCATTCTGGACGAGGCCCTGCGCCTGATCGAACCAATGGATCAGCCCGGCATTTACCAACTAGCTGTTGGACTCGAGACCCAGGTAGAAAAAGAACGCGGCGAGCGGTAACCCATACCATCCGCAGATTACACAGATTACGCAGAAACACTTGGGCAGTAAGACGACGAAGTCAAAAACCCTTTGAAGCCGGTCCGTTTCTTCTAAATCTGCGCAATCTGCGGATAGCATTGGGGTGCCGACAGAGGTGGAGGGACGCCCCTACAAGTAATCGAACCTTATGGTCAAACGGCTGGTCTTGATTGTTCTTCTGCTGTTAGCCGCAGTGTTACTTTATCTGCTGTTATGGCCGGTTCCGATTTCCCCCGCGGCATGGACTCCAGCTGCGGCTCCCGCCTTAAGTGGTGACTACGAGAAAAACTCTCGGCTCGATAACGTCCAGCGACTTTCCCTCGGAGCGGGCTTCGCACCTGAAGACGTAGCCATTGATTCAGAGAACCGCATCTATGCCGGACTGGACGACGGCCGCATCATGCGCTTGCAAGCGGACGGCACGCGCCCGGAAGTGTTCGCCAACACTCAGGGACGTCCTCTCGGCATGAAGTTCGACTCCAACGGCAATCTTATGCTCGCCGACGCAAACAAAGGACTGCTTTCGATCTCGCGGGATGGTTCGATCACCGTACTGAGCACAGAGGCCGACGGGGTTGCTTTTCGTTGTACCAACGATCTCGACATCGCCGCCGATGGAACGATCTATTTCACGGATGCCTCGAGCAAGTTTCCCTTGTCAAACTACAAGTCAGATATTCTCGAGCATCAACCGAATGGACGGCTGCTCGCCTACGAGCCGACGACAAAAACTACGCGTGTAGTTTTGCGAGATTTGCGCTTTGCGAACGGGGTAGCGATAAGTCCGGACCAAACGTTCGTGCTTGTATGCGAGACCGAACGCTACCGACTACATCGGGTTTGGCTCAAGGGTCCGAAGCAGGGTCAGTCAGAGATCTTCATCGACAACCTGCCAGGCTTTCCCGATGGGCTTTCCTCAAACGGCAAGGACAAGTTTTGGTTGGCACTGGTCACGCCGCGGGATGCCACTCTCGACAAGTTACTGCCGCATCCCTTCCTGAGAAAAATCATATATCGCCTGCCGGCATTTCTTCAGCCCGCACCGAAGCGTTATTCATTTGTGCTCGGACTCGATCCGAATGGCCGCGTAGTTGAGAACCTCCAGGACGGATCGCCCCAGTGCTATGCGCAGATCGCAAACGTCGTCGAGCATCAAGGCTCCCTCTATTTCGGAAGCATCGGCGAAAGCGCGCTCGGACGTTTTGCCCTCCGATAGGTTCAATCCAGGCTACAGTTCGCCAAAGAAGTGAGCTAAAAAGCCTCAGAAAATCTCGGGCTGCCTAAAATAGTCCAGTTTGCCCACAAAAGCCCCCAAGACAATTAGAGCCTGCAAGCCTTCTGGCTAAATTTAGTCATGCGGCTAAATTTAGTTGACAGGCTAAATAGGCCTAATAGGCGAAGAAGAAATCTTGAAATCTTGGGCTTTGCCTAATAAGTCGGGTTTGAGGGCGACTTCTTGGGCAGGCTGGTTAGTTTTTGTGCAGACTAAGGATGGTCTTGAAGATGAGGGCGATTGGTCAGATGGGCGAAGAACTGTCTATACATGGGCAGGCTAAAGATGCCGACCGACCTAATCTCCGAGAGTGGGAAAACAGTCCCTAAATCATTCTTGTCCCGTTCTGAAACCTTGGGATCTTTGTCATGAACCGCCCTGAGTACGCTACCGTAATCGGTGTTGAATATAACGGTTTGATCCTCAGGTTTTCTGTATCCGCTCATGATGGTTGATATTTTTACCGATTGCAGGTCATACGCCGGGTTGAAGTTGGTTATGACCTGGCCAACATACACCTTGCCGCTTTGAAGGGTAACTATCACCGCCCGGTGTTCTTCCATAGCGTATTTCAGTAGCACCTCAAGTGGATCGCGTTTCTCTCCAATTGTTCTGTTCACTTCACCTTCACTAGTGAACTTAAACAGCCTGTTTACGACAGGCCCTAGGGTTCTTCCTAGAAAGAGGGAGAGGAACGCAACGCCTGAATACTCAAAAGGAAAGATAGCGTGCCACTGCCGATCTAGAAGCGCGAGTAGAGGAACGGACGGTTCGGCGAGGGTGAATATGTATCTTAGGATCGCCGCTAGAATTAGGAGATACAGGCCGCATTCAGCCGAGACAAAGAGCAGTCTATAATTCTCTGATCTAAGCGCGCTATACCTAGTGCGGAAACAATTGCGTGCAAAGATATACCCGCCCAGCAAGGGGAGGAAAAGCAGGTTGAATGGCATTTGAGGAGTTAGGCCGCGTCGTTATGCTTTGCCGGAGAAGGTGTATCCCCCCCGTTTGGAGGGGACGGCTCCTGAACGAGATTGGCGTCTAAAATTTGCTCAATCTCGGCCCATCCTGCTTCGCTCTGGATGACATCGACAACGTTGACATACTGAGTACCAGACCTCGTTGTGTGGACTTTAGATTTGGTCATAGGGCTCTTGTCTGGTGTTCCATTAGAATTCGAGGAATCAGAGGGGGGACTGAGTTTATCCCGTTTATCTCTAATGATTTTCATGTTTACTCCTCACCAGTTTTAGTTGGGATTGTTAGCACATAATCCCATTTCGACAACTGGACAGGGAATACCAACATGGCAGCAGCCCAAAGGGTCGGGCGTTCCCTGTCGGCTTCGGTGCTTCGTCGAAACTGAGTGTTCTGGCAACTTAAGGTGCGCCCCTTATATCACAGGGAGACAAGGAATTCTATCCAATTTCCCGCTTTATTTCCAACCAGCAACGCCGCAAGAGTTGGCCAATAATCCCACCTTATGAGATACCCCAAAAGCATAATTTATACGTCGGTAGCCTCAGTGCGTATTCCGGCGCATCGTGAGCAACAACTCGGAACAGTTCATGCAGAGCTATCACAAACGCAGCAACGTCGAAACCACGTTCCATATGATCAAAGCAAAGTTTGGAATCGCCTTGCGAAGCAAGACTAAAACCGCGCAAATCAATGAGGCTCTTTGTAAGGTGCTGTGTCACAATATTTGTTGCCTCATTCAATCTATCTTCGAGCTTGGGATCGAACCGACCTTTTGGGCTGATTCTTGTAACTAGGTAGGCCGTCCAAACAACGGGAACCTAAGAGATGAAACCAAGCCTTGCCATCACGACTAACATCTATATCTTGTTGGCGAAGGTCATAAATTATATCGCTACCATCGCTGCTAGCTATCCACTGACCACCCTCGTCTCGTCTTCGAAATCGCGCCCAGTGAAGGTGCTGTTGGCGCTCGCAACTGCGGCGTGGCCGTTGGCGGCGCAAGAGCATGGTACGTCCATCTCTATCATAAGAACCCCGAGTGAAATTGCAGTCGCGGTTGACAGTTTTTCGCGTGACGAGAGCGGAAAGGTCACCAGTAAGGCCGAGTGCAAAATCAGGAAGTTTGGCGAGTTCTACGCAGTTGCCACCGGTGTCTCTGAAAACTTTCGGACTGGATTTAATGTTTGGGCCATCCTTGACGAAGCAAGTAAAAGAAACGGTAGTGTTTTCGATAAGATCTCTCAATTTGAAAAGTTGGCGAAACCCTTGATGTGGGAGTCCGTCAAAAGAGCTGAACCGTCCAAGAGAACATTGGAGGTTATTTTCGTTGGGTTTCTCAACGGGGTGCCATGGCTTATAGGTCGCAAACTCATTCTGGATGAATCCGTAGGGAAGGAACCAGCCGTTCGCTTTCAACCTGATAGCTGTCCGGGTAATCTGTGCCTTGAGAGGACGATTGCTGGCTACTTTGTCCCGAACTCTTCGTTGAAGAGGTTCGAACAGGAAAATCCGAATTTTCTGCGGGAAGACCTCGCAATAGCAGCCCGGAAATTCGTTCAGTTGAATATCGATATTAAACATCCTGGCGTCGGAGGAGATATTGCCATCCTGCGTATTACCAAAGACGGCGCTACCTGGATTGATAAGGGAGCATGCCCCGATATACAGCCCCAAGACCCACCAGCTAAACCAAGGCAAGAATTTCCGTCGCCTGACAAAAAAGCGCCGCCTAACAAAAGGGGCGCGCCAATAGAAATGATCATGGCCGCACTCGTTTTGAGTGCCGCGCTCATCTACCTCTTCATCAAGCGTCGGTAATTCATTTCTTGACCTATAAGTCAGCTGACTATTCGCCTTCTGACTCATAAGTCACCCCCAATTTGGACTTTTGAGGCAAAGCCGAAATCTTGAAATCTTGAAATCTTGAAGTCTTGAATACTTGATACACAGATGTATACCTGTGTATCAGCTATCTCAGTCCTCACAATTACAAAAACACTCCGAAAACCGGAATTTTTCACTTTCCCAGGATATTCAATATCCATTTCCGGATCTCAAGCCTGCTGGTCACTTGGCCCCAATCAAGACACGTAAGTGTTCCATTTCTGGTACTTAGACACTCTGTGCGAAATCTTGCAGCTATGGCACACGCATTGACATAGATAAAGGACACAAGTGGGAGTTCAAAGAGTCAGGGATCAAACAAGGGCATCCTCCACGGAGAAACGACAATGATTAATTTATTAGCTGCGGCCACCTCAACACCGCAACACTCATACAAAACCTCGGAACTTGTGGCGGCCCTAATGCACAAGCTCTCCCCGGAACTCATCAACACAATCAACAGTATCGGCGTAGACCAGCGTTACTCCACCCTCGAGAACTATCCCGAGTTCTTATCAGGGAAGCCGCTGAGCGCGACCAGCTCGACAACACAACTAGGCGTCGACGCCACCCGCAAGTGTATCGAGCAGTGGCAGGGAGATCCTTCTAAAATTGGGTTGCTCATCGCGGCCACGAACACGCCCGATCGGATGTTGCCGTGCCTGGCTTCGGAAGTGATGGGAAAAACTCATGGACTTTTGTCGCGCTCGCTCAGGACCGTGAGCATGCAGGCCCAGGGTTGTTCAGTGTTGCTGAAGTCCATAGAAGTTGCCCAATGGTATTTAGCTGCGAACCCGGGCCGGATGGCGATGGTGCTGATGGCAGAAGCTCACACTCCTTACGTCGCCCCTCTTTTGCGAAATGAGTACTACGGTTTTCGCGAGCTCTTACGAACACGAAAGGACCACACCGACGATGGAGACTTATTTGAACAACAAAGGTTGGATACCACCTTCGTCATTCAGTCTATGCTTTTTGGCGATGGAGCTGTGGCGCTGCTTGTAGGAAGCGAGGAAGGAAAGCCAGCCTTTGGGCCAATCTCTCACCTAACTAACGAGGGAATGGATGACGTAAACCTTCTCACAATGACCAGCAACAGTCCGCACCCGTTCTTGAAAGGGAGACCGCAGTATTTCATGCGGTCGACTGTGCCGGCCCGCGGCGCTCACTACGCTGTCACTACAGTGAAGAACGTCCTCGAACATCCCGATTCGCCTGTTTCCGATCTAAGCCAGGTCGACAACTGCTTAATTCACACTGGCAGCAAGAAGATCCTGGATGGTGTATGTTCGCAGCTGGACCTGGATACTGACTCGGCGAAAGTCCATGGTTCGTATGAGGTATTGAAGAACTACGGAAACCTCTCCAGCGCTTCAACGGGTTTCATGCTGGCGGAAAAAAATGAGTGGAGGGGTCCCGCGATGGTAGTGGGCTTTGGCGTAGGTTTTACTGCCAGCGCCGGGATAATGAATTACAACTGAGAAGGCGAACTCTGCCCCGCGGTTACGCACCGACATTCTCTAATACCGTTTTCTGCCCCGTCACCTCAGCAATCGCCTGAATGACCTGTGCAAAATCAAACGGCTTACCAATGATTCCGTTCACGAGGTGCTCCTCACCCGCTGGAGGCAAGGTTCCGGGCCCATATCCGGTTACCAGGACGATGTTCATTTCGGGCCAGCGCTTACGAATCACGCGCGCGGTCTCCCAGCCATCCATTTCCGGCATAGCCAGGTCAGTAAAGACCAGATCAAAGTCCGCCGTGGCCAACATCCGAACGGCCTCTTGCCCGCCCGTCGCCAGTTCGACCTTGTGATTCAGCGCCTCCAGCATATCGGCAAGTGTATCGCGTACGGAGTCTTCGTCGTCGATGACCAGAATCGATAGCGGAGAAGCCTCAACGGGGATCGGCGACTCCTCAACCGGGGTCGTTTCAATCTCGCACGCCGGCAAATAGATGGTGAACACAGTGCCGCAGCCCTGCTCCGATTTGACTCTTATCGACCCATCGTGCCGCTCGATGATGCTGTAACTAACCGACAGACCAAGACCTGTACCCTGCGCACCCTTAGTTGTAAAGAAGGGCTCGAAAATCTTTTGCTGAACGTCTTCCGGCATGCCCGTCCCCGTGTCTGCAAACCGCAGACGAAGTCTGTCGCCCTCGCGCACGCAGCTGATCGAGATCTTGCCTCCCCCGGGCATGGCATCAACCGCATTAACAATCAAATTCACAAATACTTCGCGCAACTCTGAAGCACTACCGGACGTGTTTTGGCCCACGCTGGCGTCGAGCTCCACTTGATAATCAAGGCCACGTAGACGGGCTTCGTTTTCCCAACGCGTCCTGGTTATTTCAACCGCATCAACCAGCAGGCCGCGCACATCGAGCATATCAAACTCTTTCGCCGGGGCTTTACGAGCGAATGTCTGAATACGACGCACGGTAGCCGCAGCATCTTCCGCGGCGGTTTGGATAATATCGAGGTTGCGCACCAGGGCATCATCATTCGTTTGCCGCCGAAGTAATTGCGCCCGACCCAGAATTGCCGCCAGTGAATTATTGAAGTCGTGGGCCACGCCAGACGCGAGTTGGCCCAGGGCGCGTAACTTATCCGCGCGTGCGGCCCGCTCTCGCTCCTCTTTCTGTTCGGTGATATCGCGTGCGATACCGAGTACGCCGGTGGTGCGCCCATCGACGACCAGCGGTGAGTTATCTACTCTCGCGTAACGAAGCTCACCGTCGGGCGAGAAGTATCGCATCTGATAAGTCTGGGCCTTACCATTCATCGCCGCCTTGAGCTTCTCGGAGACGAGGTCCCGGTCCCCTTCGTAGACCATGTCGAGAAGCTGGCGGCCGATAAACTCTTCACGCTTATAACCCAGCCCGATCAGCGTCGAGCTATTGCACCACTTAAACCGCCCCTCGGAATCAACCGCATATATCGACTCCCGAGCGCTTTCCAGAATGTGAGTCAGCAGCGATTGATGCTCGCGCGCTACAGCCTCAACTTTGCGCAATTCAGAAAGATCTC
>CAZVHN010000796.1:0-9249 GCA_964626895.1 uncultured Chloracidobacterium sp.
TCGCGGCTATGGGAGCACGACCGCGTTGGGCACTCGTTTCGCTCGCCATACCTCCAGACATCTGGGCCTCTGACTTCGTCGCTGAGTTATATGCAGGATTACTTTGCCTGGCTGACGGCTATGAAGTGGGGCTGATTGGCGGCGACCTCTCACGCGCTCCCGGGCAAATTGTTATCGACTCAATCGTAATGGGCGAGTGCGCAAGCGGGAACGCAGTTCTTCGGTCCGGGGCAAAGCCCGGTGATCATCTATTCGTTACCGGTTCACTCGGCGGTTCGGCCGCCGGTCTCCGACTAATTGAGCTCGGCGCCCGCGTCGGCATCCACGAACTGGAAGATCCGGACGTTCGGTCCATACAGGAGCTTCTGATGCGGCATCTTCGTCCCGCGCCCCGCGTCGGCTGGGGTCTGGTCCTGGGTGAAGAGCGACTTGCCTCGGCTATGATTGATATCAGTGATGGTCTGTCTTCCGATCTGCATCATCTCTGCCGTGAGAGCAGGGTCGGGGCCATCCTCGAGTCTGGAAAACTACCCATTGACTCCCGAGTGGCGGCTCTTTGCGGACGTCGGGCGTTGGATCCGCTTATGTTGGCCCTGCATGGCGGTGAAGATTTTGAACTCCTATTCGCGGTTTCTCCCGAGAATGTCCCGAGGCTGCCCAGCAAAGTTGACGGGGTCGGCCTGACTGAGATTGGCGAGATCAGACCCGAGTCGGAAGGTATTAGCGTGTCGGAGGGCTCTCGCATTTGGGATCTGAAGCCCGAGGGTTGGCAGCACTTCTGAAGAATTTCGGAATGCGAATTTCGAATTTCGGATTTCGCATTATGAAGTTTGGGAATGTGGTCGGGGGGCGAAGCCATTGTTCGAAAATTCGAAATTCGCAATCCGAAATCCGAAATTCTTATGCTGAAGTTTCACAACACGCTTTCCGGCAAGATCGAAGAGTTTCAGCCCATCCGTCAGGGCGAAGTGCGCTTTTACTACTGCGGGCCAACCGTTTGGGATTACGGACACGTCGGTAACTTCCGTTCGGCAGTAGCCGCCGACATCGTGCGCCGTTACCTGGAGTTTAAAGGCTACAAAGTCACTCACGTGATGAATATCACGGATGTCGAAGACCGGATCATCGCTAAGTCGCAGGAAGCCGGGCTGAGCATTGACGACTACACCGCGAAATACATCGCGGCCCTGTGGGAAGACGCCGACGCGCTCGGGTGTAAGAGACCCGACATAGTACCTCGCGCCACGCGTCACATTCCGGAAATGGTTGACCTGATCGAGAGACTGCTCGCTAACGATCACGCCTACAAGTCTGACGGATCGATCTACTACCGAATTAGCTCGTTTCCCGAATATGGCAAGCTCTCAAAGATCAACTTCGCAGGTAACATCGTCGGCGGTAGCGAGCGCGTTGACACAGACAAGTACGAAAAAGAGGACGCGCGCGATTTCGCTTTGTGGAAAGAGCCCGCTAACGAAACTGAGCCGAGCTGGGACTCGGCAATCGGTCGCGGGCGACCGGGCTGGCATATCGAGTGCTCGGCGATGTCGATGAAATATTTGGGTGAAACCTTCGACATCCACGCGGGCGGCATCGATCTGGTTTTTCCTCATCACGAAAATGAGATTGCGCAGAGTGAAGGAGCCACCGGAAAGCAGTTCGTTAACTACTGGCTTCATTTCGAGCACCTCAAGGTTGAGGGTGAGACTATGTCCAAGTCAAAGGGCAACTACTACACCCTCCGGGATTTGGCTGCAAAAGGACATTCTCCTCGCGGCATTCGCTACTTTCTTTTAAGCGTGCCCTACAGCAAGCAGCTCAATCTTACATTCGACGCGTTGCGCGGTGCGGAGAAGACGGTCGAGAGTCTGCGCGACTTTCATGCGCGGCTGAGCGAGGCGCGCACTGAACCGGGATTAAACGCAAATCTTCACGAAGCTACCGAGCGCGCTTTGCAAGAGTTTGAGGAGGGGATGGACGACAACCTGAACACGTCCGTAGCGCTGGCTGCGATTCACAATCTCACGCGCGAGGTGAACACTGCCCTGGCCCGCAAAAAGTTGGGCGAAGAAAACAAGCGCGAGTTGCTCGAGCTCTTCAGTCGTTTCGACATCGTCCTGAACATCTTTGGGGACGATCCGGCGGAAATGCTCGACAACGAGATTCAGTCGTTGATCGACGAACGCCAGGAGGCCCGCCGCCGGCGCGACTTCGGCCGCGCAGACGAGCTTCGTGATGAACTGGTTCAACGCGGCATCGTTCTCGAAGACACCAAGGACGGCGTGCGCTGGAAGAGACGGTAACGCTGCGCTTCATTTTCCATATGTCATTTTCCATTTGTCATTTCTCATCGTCAGAATACTTTGGTGCGGTGACCGAGTGATTCCCGTTTGATAAATGAATTCAGAATCGTTTGCTCCTCGACGCGTAGCGTGTACACACAATTGCCGTACATTGCCGGAAACCCTGATAGCTGGTATTCAGCGATAGGAGTATGATTCAGTTCCTCTCTCTGGTTCATTGATAGTTCTTGAGGGAAAGCAATGAAACTAGTTCTGACTTTTGCGTTGATAGCGCTAACCGCCGCGTTGCAAACCCAAACCAGCACGCAGGCCAGTTCTGACCTGGTAGTTCTTAAGTTTAGCTGGAGCAAATACGTGACTGGTAGCGGCCTGATCCGCCCGGTGGAAGCTGACCCCGCGCCTGGTCCCATTGTTATTGACCGAGCTCCCACAAGAGACCCAAACTACCAAAGACCTGCGGCAACCCCGACGGAACGCCGTGCTGAGCTGGCAGCACTTGAGCGAGATGCCGCAATCTCCACCAATCGTCGATCTAACTTCTACGTTTATCGCATTCAGGTTAAGAATGCGGGTACGAGGCCCATCAAGAGCTTTGTCTGGGCGTCCCAGGATCCTGCCGAGGCGCCAGATTCACCTGGTCGGCAATTCCTTTGTACAGTGAAGACAAAGCCCAACGAGACCAAAGCACTCGAGGTCCTTAGCACGCTGGCTCCCTCACCTGTAGTTGATGTTAATAAGGCAGGAGGTAAGACAGAGAATAGTCACGTCCTCTCTGCTGTAATCAATCGGATTGAGTATAGTGACGGCTCTATCTGGCAGCGACCTGGTTGGGACTCCTCTATTCTGTCCCCTGACGTACGTCCAAAATTGGACAGCGGCAAGTGCGTCAGGCTCTGATGTGGCTTTAGTACTAGAATTGCTATTTCGGCGTAACTCCCAGGTTGTGCAGAATGAACGAGTAGATGTCCGCCGTCGTCTCAATCGCCTTCTTGGTGTTGCTCGCGCCGTGACCTGACTTGGTATCGATGCGAATCAGGACTGGCGCCTCGCCTCCCTGCGCTGCCTGCAGTGCTGAGACGTATTTGAACGAGTGCGCCGGCACCACACGATCGTCGTGGTCCGCGGTTGTGATCAGCGTTGCCGGATACTTCCCGCCCGCTTTGATGTTATGCAGCGGCGAGTATGCGTAGAGCGCCTTAAACTCGTCGGGCGTGTCGCTTGAGCCGTAGTCAGCAATCCAGTTCCAGCCGATGGTGAACTTGTGGAATCGAAGCATGTCCATCACACCCACTTGAGGGATGGCCACTTTGAATAGTTCCGGCCTTTGATTCATTACGGCGCCCACCAGCAAACCACCGTTTGAGCCACCCTGGATCGCGAGCTTCTCGGAGGACGTGTACTTGTTCGCGATGAGATACTCAGCGGCCGCGATGAAGTCGTCAAAGACGTTTTGCTTCTTGAGCTTGGTGCCGGCTTCGTGCCACTTCTCGCCATACTCGCCGCCGCCTCGCATGTTTGCCGAAGCGTAGACCACTCCCTGCTCCAGCAGCGCCATTCTCAGCGAATTAAACGAAGGTGACTGGACCACATTGAAGCCGCCATAGCCGGAAAGCAGCGTGGGATTGTTACCGTCGAGCTTCAGGCCTTTCTTATAGACGAGAAACATCGGTACACGAGTGCCGTCTTTGCTGTTGTAGAAGACCTGCTTTGTTTCGTAGTCGGTGGCTTGGAATCCGGGAATCTCCGGTTGGCGAAAGAGCGTCGACTTCTTGGTGGCAATGTCATACTTGTAGATCGTGGGCGGAAAGTTGAACGACGTGAAGGTATAGAAAACAAACTTGTCCTCTGGTCGGCCACCAAAACCGCTTGCTGCGCCGAGCCCCGGCAGTTTGATCTCGTTTTCCAACTTGCCGTCGAAATTGTAGACATGAGCGCGCGTCGTCACGTCTTTCAGATAAGTGACGAAGAGTTTGCCGCCTGCTGTTCCTGAGCCCTGCAGTGGCTCGGTTTTTTCCGGAATGACTTCCTTCCAATTCTTCTCGTCCGGGTCCTTTGGATCGTAAAGAATGATGCGGCTGTTGGGAGCGTTGTGGTCCGTTTCGATTAGAAACTTGTCGCCCACATTGTCAATTACTCCGTAGCTGTCGTCGCCTATCTCCGCCACGATGGGGGTAAAGTTTTTCTCACCCTTTGTGACGTCGCGGAAGAAGAGGGCATTTCCCTTTTTGCCTTTGCCGCGTTCCGAAATAGTCAGGATGGCGAAGCGCTCGTCATCCGTGGTGCCGACTAAGTGAAACCGCTGTGCATTCGCTGGGTCGTCGTAGACCAGCTCGTCTTCAGACTGCGCCGCTCCCGGCTTGTGGAAGAACACTCGATGGTTCTCGTTCTTCGAAGTCAGTTCCTTGCCCTTCTCGGGCGCGGGGTATCGGCTGTAGTAGAAGCCGTCGCCTGCCCAGGCGACGCTGGAGACTTTGACCCACTCCAACTTGTCGGACTGCGTTTTCTTTGCCGACACGTCCAGAACGAAATACTCCTGCCAGTCAGAGCCGCCCTTCGAGATACCGTACACGGCCATCTTCCCATCTTTCGAGAGAGAAAAAGTGCCCAGCCGCGACGTGCCATCGGCAGAAAACTTGTTCGGATCGATCAGGACTTCCGGCGTACCATTCAAACCCTTCTGGACGTACCAAACGTTCTGGTTCTGCAGCCCATCGTTTTTGGTGAAAAAGAAATACTCACCCCGGCGCGCAGGCGCGGAGTATTTAGGGTAGTTGAAGAGTTTCTCCAAACGGGCCGCGAGCTGTCCGCGAAACGGAATCTTTTCAAGGTAGGCGAAAGTCACTTTGTTTTGCGCTTCCACCCATGCGGCCCTCTCGGGTGAGTTGTCCTCCTCCAGCCAGCGATAAGGATCGGCGACAATGGTGCCGTGATAGTTGTCGACATGCTCGATCTTCTTAGTTACGGGGTATGAAAGCCTGGGGTCGGAAGCATTCTTCTTCGTAGAGGAAGAGCTGGTTGCAGCCGAGAGCTTTTGCCCACCCTGTGCGCCCGCAAGGGAAGCAAGCGGTGAAAGCGCCAGTGCGGAAAGTACAAAGGTGATCAGGGCAAATGGCAGCAAGTAGGGGACGATTCTTCTCATGTGAACTCCTCTTTTTTCGTTAGATCCAAACTGGAAACTGAAAACTCCCGGGGATGGCGAGGCCTACTCTAGTCGACTCGTGTGCAAAAGTGCAAAGCACTGAAGCTGGTCAGGAGGCAGGAGCAGACGGCAGTCTGCAGGCATACTCTTGGTTATTTCCTGCCTCCTGCCTCCTGCCTCCTGCCTCCTGCTTACTGCTTACTGCTTACTGCTCCCGGTCGCCTATCACCGCGTAGCGAATCCTTACCTGAAACGCGCCGCCGTTGTCGCTGTAGTCATCATCGTTGATGGCCAGGAAAAGACGGCCGTCCGCGTTTGCAGTGAAGGTCAACTGACTACCAATCGGGAACGGCTGACTGATCTGGCCATCCGCCATGCGAATGAAGGCAATGAGAGCACCCGGACCAACCGTCGGCACAGGCCGCGTACCTATAATTGAGCCGAAGCCGCCGGTGCGACCGCCTTCCGGTCCGACTTCCCCGATCCTCCTTCCGGCGATCACTCGGCCGGAAGCAGTAAACGTCAACTGGTCGCCAACTCTCACATCAATACCAGTATCAACGCCACGCGCCGTGCCTGGGACCTCAACTTCCAATTCCCGCGGAACGCCTGTACCAACTCGCGGCCTGCGCGGGCGCACAGTTCCAATGCGGTCGCGCCGGCGGTCAAAAATATTGTCGTCATCTGCTGTAAGATCACGCTCGCGGCGAATCTCCACGGCAAACGAGCCGCGTGCATCGGTGTAAGAGCCGCGATTTGCAGTCAGGTAAAGGCGTCCGTCCTGGTCTCCAACAAACTCGCGCGAGCTCCCGATTTCTATAATCGGCGAATTGAAGTCGTTTCCAATCACGCCAATGAGCAAGCCCTCAGACGCCCGCGGTAAGGGTGCGGTGGGATCGGTTTGACGTAAGCCATCAGGCGTGATCCGCGTGCGTCCGGCCAGGATTGTGCCCGAAGCTCTGATCTGCAACCGCTCGTTGCGTCGCACGTCAACGCCGGTGTCGATCCAGTTTGGTCCTAACGTGACCTGGACCGGGCGGATGTCAAAGCGGAGATCGTCGAGCGAACGCCCGTCAATCTCAACGCGGTCAACTTCATTCGGGCGGAAGTACTGTATCTCGCTAGTCCCCGTCGACGTTGACACGCCGGTTGTCGTGCTTCGCGGTAAGCCAACTCGGATAGCAAAACGTCCGTTGATGAAGCCAATCAGGGTACCTTCCACGGTGCGTCCATCGCGCAGATAGATTGTATCGGCAGCCGCGAAACTGACGGTCAGCAGTACTACTACCAAAGCCAGAGCTAGTTTCTTCATATTGGTTTCCCTTCCTTCAACCGCCCACTCTCGGCGGCATTCGAATATTACTGATGAGGAACCTTAGAACGAGGGTTCTGCTTGCAAACCTGGGAGAGAAGCGGGGGCGAATGGTTACTCGCGATTTGGAAGCTCAAGCTTATACCCTTTCAGAAACGACGAGCAAGCCGCGCAAGGCCCAGGTACTGACGTAGTCTGGCACAAGCAGCGGCGTGCCATTCTACCTACAGAACCAAGGAGCGGGGTCCCCAAACGGACAGCCCGCTTGGGGTGGTGGATGCGACCGGGCAACTCAACCAGCGCCCGAGGCGCGGCAGAGGGTAGCCAGGGGCAAGCGGCTTTGTGCGCAGCCCCTGGATCAGTCCGACAAACACATTCCCGCCCGCGTCGGATGCTGAAAGGGCGCAGCAAGCAACACCAAACATGGCGCTCGTCGTATTCATCGCGCTACAGTTTCAACCTTTCCCAGAAATTTAGGTTTTGCGAGGTTCTTTGCGCCCTTAGGAGGGCGGGTCGTATTATTGACGTAACCCAGGGGCGGCGCGCCAAGCGCTTGCCCCTGGCTACCTTCTGCCGCGCCGTCGGCGCTAGGTGGATCATTTTCTTATCTCACTCTTGACGGAGGTAAACCATGCAACTGAACGAAACTCAAAAGAGACTTATCCAGCGCGTAGTGAACGTCTTCGAAACCGGCTCGCCGGCTGGTGACTACGCCAGTATCTCTATCTATAAAGATGGGCCACACAATATCCGTCAGATCACCTATGGCCGCTCGCAGACAACCGAATACGGCAATCTCAGGCACCTCGTCGAACAGTATGTGGCGGCGGGCGGGCTGTTCAGCCAGCAGTTGCAACCCAATGCCGGCAAGGTGGGGAGTACACCCTTAACTGACGACGCCGATTTCAAGAATCTTCTCAGGAGGGCCGGCCGGGAAGATCCCTTAATGAGAAAAACGCAAGACTCATTCTTCGATCGCGTTTATTATCGTCCGGCGATGAAATGGGCGGATGCGCAGGGCTTTATGCTGCCGCTCTCGGCACTAGTAATCTACGATTCTTTCATTCATAGCGGGTCGATTATTTGGGTGATCAGGAACATGTTTCCGGAAAGTCCACCCACCGCGGGCGGAAACGAAAAAGTTTGGACCAAGGCGTATGTGAACGCGCGCCATAAATGGCTGGGTTCGCACCCCAGGCCTGCGGTCCGTAACACTATCTATCGCACGCAGTGTTTCAAGAACGAGATTCAACGAGGCAATTGGGATTTGAGTCAGTTGCCGATAAACGCAAATGGCGTAAAAGTAACTTCCTGATCTGCGCCATATCGACTCCACTGGAAGGACCACCAAGATGAACCTCAAAGGACGCGGGGCAGCGTTCCTCGGCTTTGCCGCACTAGTTGGACTCTTTGCCTTCGATCACTGGCTGTTCTCGAAGTGGCTCGGTACCGCCTATTGGCGATGGTACCTGACGAATGGGACTTTGATTGGATTGATAACCCCTATTGTATTCAAGGCCTGGGGTGATCTTGCGGACAAACACACGGGACTACTGTCTCCTCATCCACTTGTCTACCTCGCTTCCTGCCTTCAGGTAATTGGCCTGCCCATTTACAGCCTTGGTACTCAGATAAAAGACAACAAAGGACAAGCATCCTGGTTCGATTACCTGCTCACCTGGGTCTGGATCTTGGTTCTCCTGGTCAGCATTCTGGTGTGGTTCGTCGTAGTTGTGCCGGTTCAGTACGGTGCTTACCTTGTTTGCGGTGCGCCTATCCGTTTCATGCTCGGTTCCGATCGGGTAGCGATCGCGAGATTCGCGGGCACTCAATTACATGCCAATGAAATCGATAAAAAGGAAACGGAGCCGGAAGGCTGGGAGAACGTGAGCATCAGTAAGAGTCCAGTGTCCATGACCAACGTGCTTGCGGCACTGCTCTTTGGGATCTTGCGGGCCTTTGTCAATTGAGCCACACTGACACTAGTGAGGAGAGACCGCCCATCGTTTGCAAACCTCTTGCGCTGGTGTCTGCTGCTCCGGTGTCCGGCCTGTGGGATGGCGTCCATCGTTAAGGCGCCTTTAGGATAAAAGATCAATGCTCATCGTGCAGGGTGGTCTTCAAACGCGAACAAGGGTTCTTTGTCGGCGCCATCCTGGTAAATGTAGTCACGACTGAGTTGGTAATTCTGCTCGCCTACCTGACTTCCCTTCCGGTCATAGATGCCCACTATCAATTCGTGCTGGTCATCCTCTTTGTGATAGCCGTTTCGTTTCCGGTTGCGTTTTACCACCATAGTTGGAGTATTTGGCTCTCCTTTGACCACTTGGTTGAGGGATTACCGAAGTCGTGAGCCGGTTGGAACTGCGAGCCCAGTGCTCACCTTTTGCATGCAAGCCCACAACCGACGTAACAACAACCCGGTCACTGGTAGAGGACGGATACTAAATCAACCTGCTTGGCACCGCTCAATCACAGAACCATTTGCCGTAGCC
>CAZVHN010000797.1:0-3025 GCA_964626895.1 uncultured Chloracidobacterium sp.
CCCAGCGTGATGCCCTACGGTTTCGCTGTCGCCTGCTTGACCAATTCGGCCACATCGATCAAGTAGATCGAGCTGCCCCGCTCCCGCTGCGAGGCGTAGGCCACATATTTCCCATCGGGAGAAAGCGAATGGCCCCATTTGCTGTTGCTGTCCGGCGTAGGGCCGCGACGCGAGCTCGAAACGGTCGGCGTTCCATGTCTCGTCGATTCGCCGCATGTCGGTAAGCACTTGAAGGATCACATCCAGGTCCCTCTGTTCTTTAGCGCGCCAGGGGCGGGCGTCCCGATGGGTGAAGTCGGCGTCTCGATGGGCCCTGCGGCTCTTCGCCACCCTGCGGGACCTCTGCCCGCGGATCCGCGGGACGATGGGCAGATGTCTGCGGATCTTCAGGCGTTGAAGCAGGAGGCAGAGCAACGCCTCGCCGAGTGGAAAACGACCGGGCACAGCCTGGTGTCGTCCTCTCTGTACGATGCCTGTGCTTGGTTTTCGACCGGGCTCGGCGATCACCACAGTCACGATGCGCAGATCGCTTTCATCCCCGCTGGGTACACCATGGATTTGTGGCATGGGTGTCTGAACGTGGACACGACGCAGTATTTCGACGACGCGTCCAAGCGTTTGGCGCCCGACGCGGAAAGCATGATCGTGCTGGCGAATCCGGTGCTACCGCATAGCGAAGGCGAGATTGTGCTCGACAGCGCCGACGCCACCGTGGCGCCGGCGATCCACATGAACTACTTCGGCGACGCGCACGACATGAAAGTGATGCTCGCGGTGCTGCGCCGCACCCTCGACGTCGTGGCGCACTGGCCGGCGCACCGCCAGATCGGCCCGCTGATGGTCCCGCCATTCCTCGCGCAGAAGCACGGGTACCGTGAGGGGGCGACCCCGAGCGACGCTCTTCTGGAGGATCTCGCGCTGCACTTTTCACTCACCGTGTACCACCTGACGTGCACGTGCCGGATCGGCAGCGTCGTCGATCCGCGACTCCGGGTGCTGGGGATCCGCAACCTGCGCGTTGCGGATGCGAGCGTCATGCCCAACGTGGTCAGCGGGAACACGAACGCGGCATCGATCATGATTGGCGAAAAGGCGGCGGAGATGGTTGCCGCCGACCACGGCGTGAAGCTCGCGGAGTTCGTGGGCGAGCATCCCGCCATCTGCTTCTGATTCCAGGTCGCAAACGAGGCACAACGGCCTGCATGATAAAAGTGAAAGGCTTCTAATAATTCCATGAAACATCTTGCTACCACCGTTGCGCTAATTCTCGTTATCGTCTGCTTGCCCGTTCATGCTCAATCGCCATCTCAGAAGCAGACCATAGAGCAGCTCGTGAAGGCGCTGGCCGAGGCTTATACGTCGAAATTATCAGGCAGGCTTGATGCTGAGCGTCCTTATTTCGGCAAAGTGAAGATCGTTATTGAGCATTCCCTTGTGGAGGGTAAGGATAGGTTTGAAATCAAAAAGTTCAAGACACTTGAACAGGGCGAACGGTGGCTCAGAAGCCGGGAGAGAGACGATCTACCCCGTAGAGAGACCAGACCGCTGCTGCAATGCAAGAAGGGTCTTTGTACTTACGATTTCGAGGGGGGTATTTTGCACAATCATTTGTATCTCCGAAAAATCAGTTATGGTTATAGAAATGGACGGCCCTACATCAAGACAATATATTTGCTTGATGGTGATTAAGAATACGACGCCATCTAACAACCTATCAGGTGAGAATTTAGGCTTCGGCACATCATCCCGGAGGGATCCAAGTTAATAGCCGTGGGCGAGCGTTGCGCGACGCCCACGGATAGGCGAAAGAAAAATGCCTGATTCTCCGATCATCCGTGGGCGTCGCAAAGCTCGCCCACGGCTATTGACTTAAATCCCTTCGGGATTCGAAAACACATTGAATCTGACCTCAAGCTCAAACTTAGTCCTCTATGGATGAGAAAAGAGACTTGCTGCGACACTTCCTGGCCGCGCTTGCCTATCGCACACAAAAAGCGTTGCGGGGAGCGCCAAGCGACTTCGGTTCCTTCAGAGCTGCCGAGGGAGTACGCACTCCCGCGGAACTCGTTCGTCATATGACGAGCGTGCTTGGCTATGCCCGCACTTTTTTCGTTGGCGGTCGATACAAGCCGGATCCACTGCCGTCGCTACAGGATGAAATCTTACGTTTCCACGAAATGCTTCAGGATCTTGCCAGACATCTTGAGGTTGGCACGCCTTTCCTGAAAGACATGACGGCGGAACAGTTAACACAAGGGCCATTTGCCGATGCCATGACACATGCGGGCCAGTTGGCAATGCTGAGGCGTCTCGCAGGAGCACCGGTGGCCCCGGAGAATTTCGTCTTTGCAGAGATTGACCCGGACCGACTGGGACCCGATCAGGCTGACCCAGTTAGTCCGGACGCAATTTGGCCCGGAGCACCGAAGGGCTGGATGCCGCCAAGACAAAAATGAAATCTGTCAGGGGCTCGAAACGTTTCTTTGTCGACGAGAATCGATTGAGATGTGCGATGGATGAGGTCAGTACCACCACGCGGTAGAGAGAAACTGTGTGAAGACTCAGCGGTCCAAAAAGAACAGCTCAAGCTCAGCCAATTTGGGTTTTCACGAGTCTCGGTAGCGCGTGGCTTCTACCATTGTTATTGGGCAAGCCGAGAGCACGTCAGAAGACGATGTGGGTGGTAACCGTTCTTCACGAACACTTCCATCAACTCCAAATTTCGCAAACCATCGGAGTACCCTTCCACTTTTCCGGGGGCAACTGCTAATCTCTTTCCATAAATCTGCCGGAACATCGAAGGGCATCCAACAATGCAGGACTTTGAGAAACTTGGTGCGTTCTATCTCGGCCGCCCGTACGACTTGAAGAACAAAAAGCCGAAAGAAGGCTTGCTGCTCTACGATTCAAAGGATCTCGTCACGCACGCCGTCTGCGTCGGCATGACGGGTAGCGGCAAGACTGGACTCTGTATCTCACTACTGGAAGAGGCGGCCATCGACGGTGTTCCTTCGATAGTCATCGA
>CAZVHN010000798.1:0-3389 GCA_964626895.1 uncultured Chloracidobacterium sp.
CTCATCGGCAGCCGTGGAACGCAGGGACTCGAGTTCCCTGGTGGCGTCTTCGAGTCGGTGAGCGGCAGCGAGCGCCCGCGCCCGCTCAATCCGTACCTGGACCACCGCGGCGGCCTGGGCTTTTGCTGCCTCACTGGATTCCTGGGCAGATACCGAAGGTACGACAATGGCGAGGGAGGCAAGAAGGACTAGCGGCAAGAAAATTCGTTTACCCAGGGGATTTCCAACCAAAATGCTGTTTACCTTCAATACGTTGACTCCTGAAATGCGAAAAGCGAGCTTAAAAGCTCGCTTAACAGTTACCGTCGATTACGCGACCTATTATGTTCCTTTACACCCGCCCGAGGCAAGCCTCGAGAGCTAAGGCAGAGGTCTAACTATCTCGTCCCCTCGCCAGGGCTGCTGAGGCTCTTCAGAATTCGTTCACGAAAAATGCGGGCGCTGGCTCTAATGGCCGCCTCGTCGAGGGTCAGCAGCCGCCGGTTTTGCATGACGATGCGGCCATTGATGACTACAGTTTGTACGCCCGAGGCTTTGGTCGCGTAAACCAGGTCGGAATAAACGTTGTAGGACGGAATCTGGTTCAACTCGCTGCGCTCGACGAGTACCAGGTCCGCGCGCTTTCCGGTTTCAATCGACCCGATCTCTTTTTCCATATGCAGCGCCTGCGCCCCACGAATTGTGGCCAGCTCAAGAGCTTCCTGGGCCGTGATCACCTTGGGATCACCGCTGAAAACCTTGTGCAGCTTGGCAGCCGTGTCCATCTCTTCCCACATGCTGAGGTCGTTGTTCGAGGCCGCGCCATCAGTTCCCAATCCCACCAACAAACCATCTCTTAACATCTGTGGCACGGGCGCTACACCGGCGGCAAGTTTCATGTTCGATTGCGGATTGTGAATAACGCCAACTCCCAAACGCTTGAGGATGCCCAGCTCGTTTGCGGTCGGCCAAACGACATGCGCGGCAATAACACGGTCGTTAAGAAAACCGATGGCAGCGAGATATTCGATGGGACTCGTGCCCCTGGCCTTAATGCTGTCGTCCACTTCCCTCTTCGTTTCGGAGATGTGAGTCACGATAGGAGATCCGGTGCGATCGGAGAACGCGCGCGCGGCCTTTAAGTGCTCTTCGGAAACCGTGTAAGGAGCATGAGGCGCGATCGCGGGCACGATCAGATGGTGGCCCTGCCACTTCTTGACGAAGCGCTCGACGTAAGCCATGGCCTCGGCATTTGTCTTGTTGTCAGCTACCGGAAAGTCTATGACGGTCTGACCGAGAACGGCACGCACGCCTGCCTTGGCAGTTTCGTCGGCAATCGCGTCTTCGAAGTCGTACATGTCGCGGTAGGTTGTTGTGCCACCGCGAACCATCTCCGCCAGACCCAGACGAGTGCCGGCGCGCACAAACTCTTCGGTAACGTTCTTCGCTTCGGCGGGAAAGATGTACTTCGTCAGCCACTCCTGCAGATCGAGATCGTCTGCCAGCCCACGAAACAGAACCATGGGGATGTGAGTATGCCCATTGATAAGGCCCGGAATGATTGTCTTGCCCGTCGCATCGACAGTCTGACGTCCTGTGTATCTCCTGGCAATGTCAGCGCGCGAACCCACAGCCACAATACGTCCGCCCTTGACCGCGATACCGCCATCTTCAATAAGCTGACGCGTGGCGTTCATGGTGACGATCGCGCCGCCGAGGACCACCAGGTCGACACGCTCGCCAGCACTTCGTCTCTGCGCGGAAGCGTCTGGCAAAGAATGATTGAGAACCATGGCGAACAGAATGACGAGCACAGACGAAAGACGTTTTGACATATTCTGGTTCACCGGCACACGACCGACGACGTTTGGTTTCATTACTTCACAACGGCCGGAACGGGCTTTAAAATTCTAAGTCAACTTTCTTAACGGCTTCGCCGCCCGATGTGAGGATGGGCAATGCCCTTCCGTCGCTGCCCCTTGTAGATTTGGGGCTGCGCCCCTCGGGGGGGGCATAGCCCCAAGTTTTTAAGAGCATCAGCACGGCGGGGCAGAGCCACCGCCTCACATCGGGCGGCGAAGCCGAGTACTCGCGTTATGCCCTGTTTCTTAGGATAGGCCACCAGCCGGACTCCCAAAGGCGACATCTCGCTCCCAACGGAGCTTTAGACTTTGGGGGTGAACATCCTGCTATAAACATCAGACTCCTACGGAGCCAACACTATTGTACGGACCCTACGCTACTTCTGCCGTGCAACTTCCTTCAGGAACCTGGCGTCAAACGCGCGCGGCAAGAGATCCTCGATGGACACCGTCTCGCGTTGTCCCCGAAGATTAGCTAAGACGACCGTCGCATGCTTGGCGAACTCCCAAATAATCTGACGACAGGTACCACAAGGAGGCGTCAAAGACTCGGTATCCGCCACGACAGCCAACTCCGTGAATTTCCGCTCGCCTTCCGAGAGGGCCTTCCAGATTGCCACCCGTTCGGCACAGACCGTCAGTCCATAGCTCGCGCTTTCGACATTGCAACCGGTGTACACCTTGCCGTTTTCTGTTCTTACGGCGGCGCCCACCAGAAAGTTGGAAAACGGCGCTACTGATTGCAAACGCGCGTCAGTCGCCGTTTCGACAAGCGACTGTAAAGACTCTTCGCTCAATGTTGGCCTCCCACCGAGGTTAAGGCGCCCGCCAACCTCTCGCGAATCTTTACACTAATCAAATCAATGCTCACCAGATTATGACCACCTTCCGGAATAATAACGTCTGCATAGCGCTTCGAGGGCTCGACGAACTGCATGTGCATGGGCCGCACGGTGGCGACATATTGCTCTATGACCGACTCCACGGTGCGACCGCGCTCGGCAATGTCGCGCCGAAGCCTGCGAATGAACCTAATGTCATCCGGCGTGTCGACAAAAACCTTGATGTCCATCTGCTCGAGCAAACGCAGATCGGCAAAAATCAGTATCCCTTCCACAATCACAATCGGCCTGGGCTCCACTAGTCGCGTTTCGATCATTCGGGTGTGTGTCTTGAAATCGTAAAGCGGTAGGTCGATCGGTTCACCTGCTTTGAGCTTGCGAATGTGATGCACCAGTAGATCGTTGTCCAGAGCGTCCGGGTGATCGAAGTTAGCGACCTGGCGATAGTCCAAGGGGAGGTCTTTGAGATTACGATAGTAGGAGTCCTGTTGTATGAAAACAACTTCGCTCGCACTGACCGATTCCAGGATGCGGTTGGCCACCGTCGTTTTGCCCGACCCAGTACCCCCGCTAATGCCAATTATCATGCTAATGCTCTTACGTGTTAAGTAAGTCGGTCGATGACGCGACGCAGCAGTAGGGTGAAAGTGGCTCTCACCCTGTTCCCGATCTCCATTACTTCCTCGTGGTTGATTGGCCGATTGCT
>CAZVHN010000799.1:0-3343 GCA_964626895.1 uncultured Chloracidobacterium sp.
CCATCGGTTTCTTGATACCAATCAACGCGCGGGCAAGGGCGATTCGCGACCAGGTATAACGCGGCTCGAGTTGCACGGCTTTGCGGGCCAGTTCGAGAGAGCGGTCGGCTTCGTTGTGCGCCGCAAACCAGTAGGCGGCGCCTGTCAGGAGAGCCAGGTTCCGCGGATCCTCCTGAAGGGCGGCCGCGAGTTCTCTATGACCTTCGTCGAACCGTCCCAGATCAAGCAGTGACAGCACCATTCCCGCTCGGGCTTCCTTGTCTGATGGTTCAGCTCTGAGTTGTTCCCGATAAAGTTCCAAAGCCTCTTCGGCTTTGCCGGCTGCCCGGCTCAGATCGGCGAGACTGCGCCTCGTTCCTTTCTTCGAGTTGGGATCTAATTCCAGCGCGCGTTTGTACTCCGCGGCTGCCTCATCAAGCCGCAAAGAGATATGCAGGCCACGGCCCAGCAGATGATGGGCTTCAGCCAGATCCGGCACGAGCTTGACGGCCTCGGCGGCCAAGCGGGCGGCTTCGTTGCCCTCTTCAATTCCCAGGTAGAATCCAGCTAGCGTCAACAAGCGCTTTGGATCTGCGCCAACCTTCGTTTCAATTTTCTGAGCAGCCTCAATTGCGGCGTTTCGCTGCCCGCGGAAGAAAAGGTTCAAAGGAATTTGTGAAACCACGCCCGAGAACAACTTGTCTGACATGTTTGCCGGAGCTTCGTTGATTGCCAGCATCAATTGTTCGATCCCACCCACGCTGTCGCCATTCTTAAGCCTTTGGTCTCCGAGACCAGCGTAACTGCTGATCAGCAGTTCAATCGCGCGCGGTCTCGATTTCGAGTTCGGATAGGCATCCAGCAACTCCTTCAGTTCGACGATGCGATCTGCGAGTGGCAGCGTTAACGTCAATTCCACTTCCTCAGATTCGTCCTCATCGTCAGTGGTAGAGGGTGTGCTGCTGGATACTGCAATCCTGGGTCGCGAAGGAGATGGCGGCGCTTCCCGGTCAGTTGCCGTCTTAACGGGCGTCGCCACAGCCTCATTGCTGGTAGTTGCAGTCGGCGATGGGTCTGAAACCGGAACACTCGCAGCAGAAGCTACTGATTGCGCTTGATCGATGTCTTGTAGACTGAACCCCATTTTCTTTGCCAGGGCAGCGGCGAAATGTTCCACCCAACCAGTCAGACCCTGGCTAAAACTTCCTGAACTGAACGGCCCGCGTACGCGCTGGTTCAGTTCTCCCAGAATCCCTTCCGGAAGTTCGCCCTGTACAGATCTGCTGAGCTGTGTAAACACCGTCTTCTCATCCACCGACACCACCAGCAAGAGGGACTTCCCGGAACTGCCGCGCGAGCCGACTCCCCAGTCGCCCGCAAGCTGTCGCGAGAATTCGAAGATGCCCTGGGTGCCCGTGTTCTGCACTGTAGCGAGGTTCAATTCGATTCCACTTCTCTTCTTGAGGTTATCAAGAATGGTGTCCAGCCGCTGTCTGGTCGCGTCGTCGACAACGTGTGCAAAGTCGTTCACATAGCCGGTTCGGGCAGGTAGCTGCGTCTTCTCCTGTGCGCGAGAATTCGTGCCCAGGTACCCCGCGCAGCAGACGGAACCGACGACGATCGAGAGGAACAGCGCTCTCCAGGGATTGCGATGACTTGATAGTTTCATTTTCTGACGCTGATAGTTGATGAGTTAATGCTCAAAGGGAGAACTCACGCACAGTTGGTTTCGAATTCCGGTCGGGTTCTAAAATGGGAGACGATTCGCGGGGCATGATACCATCCTCGCGCCGCGGTCAGCGAGCAGAAGCCAGCGGAACTGACAACCTCATGGAGTGCGCCGGCAGAGCGAAGCGGCGACGGCGCTTTGGATTCGGTTCTGGCTGGCTACATCCAAAGCGGTGTCGCGCTGCGCTTGCCACCGCACTGCATAAAGAAAGCTTTGAGACCATCTACGAGGTGACGTGAGCGAACTTGACGAAGCATGGGCTTTCGCCCTGGCAGAAGCTGAAACGCGGGCTCGCCTTTCGGGTCGCCGGGAGATAGCCGCATACCTGGCCCTACGCAATTCTAATGACCTCTTGCGGAGGACCGGCATTGAGTGGCTCATCTCAACCTTCGAGGCCCTGGCCGCCCAAGCGAATCGACGTGGAGCGAGTATTCAGAGCTCAAAAGAAGACAACCACCGCTTTCGGGCCGGCAATTCAACCATGGTGGGAAGGCTTTTGATTCTTCGTTTTGGCGTGAGGCAGCTGTCTGTTGAAGCTGGCTGGCCACGCACACCCCAGGATGGAGTCGTTCGTGGCGGCGGGCTCGCCTCCGCGAATATCCGACATCTTGGAATTAAGTCGGCGAGCGAAGCCCTACGGCTGGTCCAATCGCAGCAGGGCGCGCCGTCGTGGGTGGTAGGGGAGAAGGGACAAGGACAAGCCGAGATTCATGAAACCAACCTGCGAAAACACATCGCCACTCTGTTGGCCTCCGGCTAACCACGGGCGTTTCGAACCTCCAACCATTTACGCAAGCCACTGCACGTTTTCGAACCACTGATCTCCTCGGAAGATTTCACTAATCGCCAAATACTCGCCAAAAAGGCTAGGGTTTTCTCCTATCGCCACGCCCCCTCCCCGCCCGCGAGCACTTGGGCATAGTGCTTGCCAATGACCTTTGCGGCGTAACGCTGGCTGTAAAAAGTCACCCCGAAGCAAGCGTTGAAACCGAACTGCCAAACTCGTTAGCAGCGAGAGCGGGCAGAGACGAGAACTTGATGAGGAGACTAAGAATTATGACTAACCGACGCACACTGAGTTTTTCAATTTTCGCGGCCGCTTTGTTAGCGTTATGTTTGCCCGCAGTGGCAGCCGCACAATGGGATCGTAATCCGGATTACGGGCGTGACCAGGACCGAGATGACGGACGATATGGTCGTTATGACGATCGTTATTTGCGCGATTCGATTCATAGATTGGATCGCTTGAGCAAGAACTTTGAGAGAGCTTTGGATCGCGAACTGGATCGCAGTCATGAAGACGGCACTCGTCATGAAGATCGTGTGAATAACGAGGTGCACGACTTTCGGCGGGCTGTAGGTGATCTCAAGTCGCGCTTTGGCAATGGACGCGATCTCAACCGCAGCAGAAACGAAGCCCAGCGGGTCCTGCGAAGTGCCAGAGAAGCAGAAAGGGCTTCTCGTCATCACTTCCGGAACGGCCAGTTAGCCAATCAGTGGTCACAGATTCGCCAGGAGCTGAATGTGATCGCGCAGGCCTACGGATCTTACGGCTACAACGATGACTACAATCGCAACGATCGCAACCGCCGCAGCAACAACAATGATTGGTGGCGCAGGCTGCCGATCCCTTAC
>CAZVHN010000800.1:0-10546 GCA_964626895.1 uncultured Chloracidobacterium sp.
ATTCGCAGGTTGGGAAGGGGTGCAAAGCGCAGCGCGCCCCCGCTCCAGCGTAGCGCCTTGCGCTGGCTACAAAAACCGCTCAGAGCTTAATGCAGACTCGGTCCAGTGAGTCTTGAAGAAGAATAGAGTTGATGACGCTGCGCTGGAGCGGGGGCGCGCTGCGCTTTGCCCACCTTCCCAACCTGCAAATTTGCTGAGCTTGAATTGTGAATTCAGACTTGAGTGTCTGAGGATCCGGAGCGGGGCGCGCTCCGCTTTGCCCCCTTCCTTATCTAACTAGAAACTCGCCTGTAAGTTGTTGATTTTATTACAGGCGAAAATGTTTCTAACTTGATATTTGCTCGCCGCTTCGGCGAGCTGGAAAGCTGACCTGCAAGTTAGCGGCGCTTGAATAGTCCTTTGGATCGTGCCTGTGCTTTCCAATGCAGCTCTGCTTAGTCGTGCCGGAGCGCTTTGACCGGATCGATGCGTGCGGCCCGCGCGGCCGGATATAGCGCGGCAAGGATCGAAATCACGACCGCGAAAAGAATCGCGCCGAGAGATAGGTAAGGCGGTAAGGAAAAGAAATCAACGTAAGACGCACCTTGCGGCTTCAAAATAAAACGATAAGCGAGTCTATTGGCAATCCCATCGACTGCCCACGCCAGCAACGTCCCTATCACTCCCCCCGTCAGACCAATAACGGCAGCTTCCACAAAAAATATCAGTTTGATTTCCCGATCCTCGGCCCCGATAGCTTTCATGATTCCAATCTCACGCGTGCGCTCAAGGATCGACATGATCATGGTGTTGGCTATGCCGAACGAAGCAACCAGGAGCGAGATGCCGCCCAGCAATGCCAGCACGGAATCGAGAATTAGAAACACCGTGCGCAGTTGTTCCAACTCGTCAACTATCGAAAAACTGCCAAAGCCCAAATCGGCAATGCGTTTGCGCACGTCTGTCACCGCTACCGGATCCGAAACCCTTACGACTGCCGAATCGTAGCCTTCGGTATCCGAGTCACCTAGCGCGCCACTCCCTCGGGCGAGTTCCAGGGCTACCTGGCCCATCGGACTGCGATGATTGAGCGTCCAGGCGCGCGCAGTTGGCAGTGGAAGGTAGATGTCGGACGTGGGCAACAAACCGCGTAGCCCCCCCTGCCCTGGTCCTTCTCGGACCTCGGTCTTCAAAACGCCCGCGACGCGGAAGGTCTGCGCTACCAGCCCCTCCGGATTGGACTCATCCGGCGCTTGATCGTCGAGAGGAATCCCAAAAAAGTTTACCGGCTCCTGATCCGATGAACTTTGCTCGTCTTGGTCGGCCTTCTTTTCATTGGGAGGCGCAAGCAGCTCAACTGTTTTGCCGACGGCATCTGAAAACTTCTCGTAACCGAAGTCTTTTGCAAAGCGCTCACTGACTATGATCTCATCCGTGTTGGGCGAACTGATCATCTTTCCCGCAACGAACTCCTGAAAGCGCGACGAAGAATTCGGTACCGCTACACCGCTGGCGAATTGCGTCGAAACGCGACCGTTGGATCGCACATAAACAACGAAACTGATGTGCGGCTCGACGTAGGCCACTCCCGCGATCTTCGCAATCTCTGCAACTGCGGTGTCGTCGAGGATGCGGGTTGGCGAGTTGTCTGGTCGCAGGCGTCCCTGGCGTCTCTCGCCGGGCTCGTTACTCCTTCCCGCGCCCCGGTCCCTCGTTGTCGCGGCCATGCTGCCCAGACTCTTACCAAACACTCTAATCTCGCTAAAGAGATCCAGCGCCTTGAACCGGGCCAGCATGTTGCCCTGCAGGCCCAGCCCAAAAGAAACCATCGTGACGATGACGGCGACTCCGACGACAACTCCCATTGTCGTCAGGACCGCACGCAGTTTGGCCTGACGCAGGTTTCGTAAAGCTAGATGAAAAATGTCGATGAAGCTCATATGTCTTTAGAGTCAAGCTATTAGCTTGCAGTTTGCATCGGTGGCAGGCCACAACCTAAAGGTCGAACTCTCAACTGAAGACATGTCGCACAGCGTCTACGTTCCAATCAGCAAGACCTGCTGTTACAACTTCTGCGCCTACGGCCCGCAACTGAGCCTCCGAGACGGTGTTTGTCACCCCGAGGGTTCGCATGCCGGCCGCTTTTCCCGATTGAATTCCCGGCGGGGAATCTTCAACCACCAAACACTCGCGGGGCAGCAAAGGCAGGAGCCTGGCCTCCCGCCGCTTCTCGTTGAGTTTTTCCAGTCCGCTCCGGTAGCACTCAGGATCAGGTTTGCAAACTCCCACATCATCGGCGCTTACGATGACTGTAAAGAGATTGCGCAGCCGCGCCCGGTCAAACACGTAACTAATTTCATTTTGGTCGGCCATGCTTACCAGACCCAGTGAGAAATGCCGCGCGCTGGCTTTTAGAAATGTAACAACTCCGGGAAAAAGCGGCAGTTCGTCTTCGATCATTTTCCGATGCACCTCCGACTTAGCCTGCAGCACGGCCTCCATGGTCTCGAAGGTCAACTTCCCTGCCCGCTCAAGCGCTGTGCGCACAAAAGTGCGGTCATCCATACCCAACGCAGCGAAATACTGGGCCTCAGTCAATTCGATGCCGTGTCCTTGTAACACCTGCTGGTAAGCAGTCATTTGCAGCCCTTCGTCATTGATGATGACGCCGTTGAAGTCGAAAAATATTGCTTTAATCATGTGCTGGAAATTAACCCACGGATTGCGATGCTGCTTTACATCGGACCTTGGACCTTGGCCTCGCTGATTCGGGCGTTTTGTTCCTCAAACAGTTTTGGCAAGCGTTCGGTTTCGAGCACATCTAAGCGTCGTAAGACTTCAGTAAGCGAAAGCTCGTTCTTGAGGTTGACCCGGTAATCCAGGTCCGCCCTCAGTCGATCCTTTTCGCCCTGGCGGTTCTGCGACATCATGATTATCGGCGCCTGCATTCCTGCTACTACTGCCAGCATGAGGTTGAGCATCTGATAGGGTGCCGGATCAAAACCGGTTATTAGAATGAAGGAGTTGAAGCTCATCCAGGAAATTATCAGCGCTATGGAGGCGATGATAAATTTCCAACTACCGCCAAATTCAGCGATTAAGTCAGCCGCACGATCAGCCATTGTCGCTCGCGCCCGCTCCTCGTCATTGGCATTGCGGGAAACACGCCCGCGCAAGAGCTCGTCAGTGCGCCGTAACCGGTCCGTGAGCGCTGCCAGCATTTCGAGGGCAACGTCGGGTGATGAGCGGACAAATGACAGGAACGCCTGGCGCGATAAAACCGCAAATCGCGCGTCCTCAAAAACGAGTGCATCCGCCGAGCGTTGCCGGCCATCAATCAAAGCCATCTCGCCGAAGAAATCACCCTGAGCGAGTTCCGCCAGCGTCACTTCTTTGCCGTCCTCGTCCCTGATACTGATGCGCACCCTTCCGCTCTCGATCAGGTACATAGCGTCTCCTGAATCGCCCTTATGGAAAAGTTGCTTGCCGCTGGTTACTTGCCGGCTCGTCAGGAGACTGCGCAGTTCCGTTGCTGCATGGTCATCCAGCGATGCGAAGAGCGGAACGGAACGCAGGGACTCGAGCGTCATTTCGGTTGTTGGGTTAGACATAACTTACCTCTCAATGAACAAGGCGTGGGTAGGCCCCTGGGGGTTTCAGGTTTTCAGTTTTCATTTGACACTTCTCATTTGTCATTTTGTCAGGCCGTTCGTGAGTGTGACCTTGCTGGGAAACGGCAAATGAGAAGTGTCGAATGACAAATGGAAAATGGAAAGGGCTAGGGGCACGACACGCATCGATCATTCCGCCTCCGCGTCGCTCCCATTCACAACATGGCCGTCCTTCATCAAAACGATGCGATCAGCGAAGCTGGTGGCCAATTCGTGATCGTGGGTCACCATCAGTATCGTCAACGCATCTCTGTTGACCATCTCTCTTAGAAGACCGAGCAGTTCGTGGGCGCGCGTGGAGTCCAGGTTTCCCGTTGGCTCATCGGCGAGCAAAACCTTGGGCCGATTTGCCAGCGCCCGCGCAATCGCCACTCTTTGCTGCTCGCCCCCGGATAGCTCGGATGGTCTGTGCGTCAAACGATCAGCCAGGCCCACTCGCTCCAGCAATTCCTCGGCGCGCTTGCGCCGCTGGCTACCACGCAAGCCCGCGAATGCCAGGGCCAGTCCTACATTTTCCTCAGCGGTCATCGTGGTAATCAAATTGAAGCCCTGGAAAATCATGCCCACGGAATAGCGACGGTAGCGAGCCATCTCTTTTTTTGTAAGGGGTCCCAGCGGCTTTGAACTAAAGAAGACCTCACCCGTCGTCGGATGATCGAGTCCTCCCAGCATGTTCAGCAGCGTGGATTTTCCCGAACCGGAAGTTCCCTGGATCGCGACAAACTGTCCTTCATCTACGGCCAGCGAGACCTTGTCGAGCGCCGTCACACGCGTGGCGCCCATGGGATAGATTTTGGATACTTCTCGCGCTTCTAAGATTGACATTGCAAAACCTGTGAATTTAAGCCGTCGGGGAAGCTTGTCTGAGTGTCTGAGATCAACCCCCGGAAATCGTGGCTGCGGTGGCTTCCTTCCTTCCCACTCGCCACAATTCAAATCGCTCCTCGTCAAATCCCTTCAACAAGATCTCAAACGGAACTGCCTGGAGACTCGTGTCCGGCGAATTGATAAGCTCCCGCACGTCCGGATCATCATAAACAGAGCGCGAGATAATCACATCGTTACCTGTTGACAACCCTTCAAGACGCGCCGCCATGTTCACCGTGGATCCGAAATAATCGAGCCGCTCGTTCAGGGTAACCGCAATGCACGGTCCGCTGTGCATCCCAGCTTTCAGCGTGAGCGGCGCGGTCCCCTCGGGCGGCGCCGCAAGGATCTGCTGGGCCGTCAACACCGCATTCAGAGCTGACGCCGAATCGCGAAAGACGCCCATCACAGCATCCCCAATGGTCTTAACCAGGGCACCATCCGCCTCCGCAATTGCTTTCTTCAGCACATCAAAATGATTCAGCACACGGCCGAAAGCTGTCGCGTCGCCAATTTCCCGGTAGAGCTGGGTGGAATGTCGCAAGTCGGTAAAGAGCACGGTCAGGGTGCCTACCGAGATTTGCTCTCCGGGACGGAGCGCTTCGCTGGAAAACAAATCTCGAAAGATTTGCAGTGCCGTGACCTCGGCCGCAGTCGCCGCCTGATCGCTCCACTGCAAGCGCTCGAGAATAAATAATTGTTCGGCGTCGCTGGCGTTTTCTAATTGCAGGGTTGTCCGAGGTGCCAGTTTCAACTCCTCGCCAGAAACGTGATCAGAAATCCGCGCCGTCGCGGTCTCGGCGCCCTCGGCGCTTACGGTGACCGGTTGTTCGCCCGGAAGTTCCAACGTTCTCAGGCGATAACTTCCCCCCTCAAGCGCCAAAACAAGGTTACGGCTAGTGTGCGGCGCCAGTAACTGCTGGACTACCACATGCGGCGTCCGTTGCGGACTGCCCATGCAATAGTCTTTAACCTCAGCCCGCCGCACCGAAGCATTTGGCTTGAACGTAATCTCGACAAATCGATCGAAGTTTACGGTGAAATCTATGCGGCAAGTTTCGCAGTGAACTCTGGAGCTGATGTCGCTCAGGGAAGTTTCGCTCTCTTGTGGTCCCCGACACAAAGGACAGAGCAAGTCCCATTGCATATCGAGAAGGCCCTGACGGGTTCCCAGGAGGCAGGCTGCCAGCACGGTCCGGCGCGGCTCACTCCATTGATCGGCGAGCGCGTAGGGCCTGATCCGCGAGAGGGAAAAGTCGTCTGCTCGCTCAATGAAATCAATCAGTTTTTCAACCACTCGGGGAACGGCGCCATCAAGCAGAAGTTTTTCCTTCAAAGCTTCCAGCCTACTGCGAACGGCGGAGGAGAGTTCCTGGATCGAGTGCTCGGAGGGCACAGGGATTTCCGCCAGCGCCGTTTTGTCATAGCTCTCGAACGCACTGGCAAATTTTCGATGGCTGGCATAGCCAAACTGAAGCGGAATCAGCAGGAAACCGAGTAGCGATTTTGGCGTGACCCAAATCTGATAGATGAGTTTGGTTCCGCCATCGCCGAGGGGCGAGAGTTCGGCGAGTACCTTCAACTCAGCAATTGGACCTTTGTTGTATTTGCGAACAACGCCAAAGCGCGAAGGTTTGATCCATTCAAACGGCTGCTCCTCCCATTCCACCGGAACGCCCAGAAATGAAAGGCGCAAACGACGACGCGCATTGCGCAGTCTTTGCCTTTTACCGTCCGCGGGCTGCAACGCAGGCCCTCCGGCATCGCGATTAAAACGATTGGTATCGGCGACAAAAGACCAGAGCTGCTCGGGGCTCGACTGTAGTTCGTATTCCCAACGGTAATGGAAATCGCGGTAGGGCATCGCTGAAGGGGTGGCGAATTGAGGTGGGGACGTCGGAACGTCCTTAAACCTCTTTATATTCAGAGTCGACGTCCTCATGCGACGAGGCGACCCGGTAGTTCTTTGACTGGAGTTGTTTTGTAATTAGGAGGTCGCTTTTGGTCTTCAGGAGGTCGGCGCGGTTATAGACGGATAGTTCAAAGTTGTATCCGTGAGTAATTGCATCTTTCGGACACGCTTCAACACAATAGCCGCAGAAGATGCAGCGCCCATAGTCGATGTTGTAGACCTCGGCGTAGCGTTCATCAACACCGATGCGCTGTTCCGGCGGACGAGGATCGTCCCTGGCTACGATGTAGATGCAATCAGACGGGCACGCCGCCGCGCAGAGGAAGCAGGCAACACACTTCTCTCTGCCCAACTCATCGACATGCAACAGGTGTTGTCCCCGGTAGCGAGGCTGAACGGTAACCGGCTCCTCCGGATACTGCACTGTCCATTTTTGTTTCGGGATGTATGAGAGGGTGACAGCCATGCCCTGAAGGATGGCCTTAGTTGTTTCGATCGCGTCGCTAATGATTGACATGAAAGATCCTGTTCTTCGTTCTTCGTTCTTTGTTCTTTCTTCTTTCTTCTTTGCTCTTTGCTCTTTGCTCTTTTAATTTGAGATCTGAGATCTCAGATCTCAAATCAAGCCCAGAGAGAGTTTTTGTTTTTCGTTTACCGCTTCTCTGTTCTTAACTACTCTCTCTAATCCGGCACCGGACACCCGGCACCGGACACCCATTCTCATTTTATCTGCGAAACTTCTGAGCCGACAGCCTGCCAGCGTTCGTCGCGCCAGACAAACTTATCCGTAAACCTGAAAGCAGCCTCCTGATCAGGAAGTTGTAAACGAAGCACCCCCTCTAGAGTTGCCCTGTCTCCCATTAAGGTCACCTTCAAGTCCTCGAACTCCCATCTTTGAATCGTCGTGTCGCGCTCTATGGTCCGTAGGTACTCCGCTTTCCCCTGGTTCTTGCCGTCACTGGACATCCCGACGTAGTCGTCGGCCAGAATCCGGTTGAGCTTCTGCTTGTCGGCATTGATGTTGGCGGCGGTCCACTCATGCTCGAGGTCTGTGAGAGCTGCGAGCACCACATCCTTGTCCGTGGGTGGAGGAGTTGCATCATCCTCATCGAGGGGCGTGCCGCTGTTCTCAGGGCTGGATCGTGGAACCGGGGCGTTCGAGTTCAGATTGGAGTTCGAGTTCAGACTAGAGTTTGGGTCGCCGCTGCGCTCGACATTCGGAATGGAGCTGTTCTTATTGGACGCCGTCCGCAGCATGTTGGGGACGAGGATCGCTGCCGCAATCCCGATCCCGATCACGCCGATTACTAGTGCTGCCAAAATTCCCACAACCCAGGGCCACGCTTTCTTCCTGGTCGGAGCGGCCGCAGAAGTCTGAAATCCGGGTGGCTGGTAGTCTGGGGCTTGCCAATCGCGCGGCTTGTACACCTCCGTCGGCGGCGGAATGCTCGCTCTGTCGCCCGGTGATGACGAAACCAAGGTGGTCTCATCCGCGGGTGCTGGAACCGAGACGAGCGGCGTGCCGTCATCGATACAGAAACTGAGGTTGGGGTCAGTGAAGGTCTTGTTACAAGTAGGACAGCTTTTCATACCGAGAAATCCTAACAACGTGGCTTACCACGACATCTGCACGTGGCTCCCTACGTCCGAAATAATAATCTACTAATTTGATGCGGCACCTATGATCATCATCACGATCCATAGTGCGATTATCGCCAGGTTAACAAGCAACGCAATCCCGCCGGTGATCAAACCAACTAGCGCTATCGGCTTGCCGCTGTGCTGTTGCGGATTTCTCTTGATCTGCGTCAGCGCCACCGCTCCCAGTACCACCGCGAGCAAGCCGAATATCGGTCCGCCACAGATCCATCCAAAGGTAACGCTAATGAGCCCGAAAATTAACGAGGCGACCGCCGTGCCTTGTTGCGCCGGCCGCGTGACGCCCCCAAATGGGACCGGCGGAGGGGGAGGCACCCAGGCCGGCGGCGACTCGTTAGCCCAACCGTACGGTGGTGGAGGTGTCGGTGCGTTCCGCGCTTGCGCTACATACTCGGTCGGGCGCGGAGGTGGCATCACGACCGTAGCGGGCGGCTCGCTGAGGAGCGCAGTCTCTTGCAATTCGGGCCTTGCAGAAACCTCGTCCCGCACCAGGACCGTGCCGTCGGTGGTGCAATAGCTCAAATATTCGTCGTCAAAAGTGCTACTGCAAGTGGGACAACGCTTCATCTAAGCCTGCCCTTGTTTAGACAATCTCGATCTGGCTAAAGAAATATGAGATCTCGATTGCGGCGTTTTCAACTGAGTCAGAACCGTGAACGGCATTCTCACCCAACGACGCGCCAAAATCTTTCCTTAACGTCCCTTGGTCGGCCTTCGCCGGATCAGTTGCGCCCATCAGGTTGCGCCAGGCCGGCACAGCTCCCGTCTTCTCCAGGGCCATCACCACGCAGGGCCCACTCGACATGAATTCGGTTAACCCGGGAAAGAATGGACGTTCACGATGGACCGCGTAGAAGCCTTCGGCCTGTTTTAAGGTCATGTGAATAAGCTTCAAGGCGCAAATTCTGAAGCCATCATCGATGATCCGTTGAATGATGCTACCAGTGGTCCCCGCCTTCACCGCGTCGGGCTTGATAATCGCAAACGTAAGATTGCCAGTCATTCATGTCCTCTTAATGAGCCACAGACTCGCACAGATAAACGCAGATAAGAGAAAACATGAATAATTTGAAAACGAACGCGACTTCAGTTTCTCTTCGTTCTTATCCGTGCCTATCCGCGTTTATCTGCGGCTGAAATTCTTAGCTCCCAAACTTGCCCCAGCGATTCTTTCATCGCCGAGCCAATATCCGCGGGCGACTTCACAACGCGAATCCCCGCGTCTGCCAACGCTTTCATTTTTTCAGCGGCGGTCCCCTTGCCGCCCGCAATGATCGCACCTGCGTGGCCCATGCGGCGTCCCGGCGGCGCCGTCTGTCCAGCTATAAACGCAACGATTGGTTTCGTCACATTTTTCTCTGCAAACTCCGCGGCTTCCTCTTCCGCCGTGCCTCCAATTTCGCCGATCATTACAATGCCGTCGGTTTCATCGTCGGCTTGAAACAATGCGAGAGCATCAACATGGGTCGTGCCGACAATGGGATCACCACCTATTCCGATCGCAGTTGATTGACCAAGATCGAGCGCCGTCAGTTGGCCCACCGCTTCGTAGGTGAGCGTTCCCGATCGAGAGACAACACCTACCCGGCCTTCGCGATGAATGTGTCCAGGCATAATCCCAATCTTGCATTTGCCAGGTGAGATAATTCCAGGGCAGTTGGGCCCAATTAGCCGGGTAGCTTTATCGCTTAAGTACTCCTTAACCTTGACCATATCGAGCGTCGGAATTCCCTCGGTGATACAGACAACCAGCGCCACACCCGCATCGGCTGCTTCCATGATCGCGTCGGCGGCGAAAGCGGGGGGGACGTAGATTACCGCGGCATTGGCACCCGCCTCTTTCACCGCATCGCTCACTGTATTGAACACCGGAATACTTTCGTGGGTGGTGCCGCCTTTGCCGGGCGTGACCCCACCCACGACATTCGTTCCATATTCAACCATCTGCTTCGTGTGAAACGAACCTTCCTTGCCGGTTATTCCCTGCACTACGAGGCGCGTGCTTTTGTTTACCAGAACGCTCAATGTGTATGCTCCTGGAGACCTGAGTTATGAAAAACTCAAAGATTCCAACTCCAAATATTGTTTGAATGAAACCGAAGTATAGCCGACCGGTCGCTCTGGCGCTAACACACCTTACGCCAGTTCAAACCGTTGTCCGTAAACCGGCACTTCAACCGCCCAGCCAAATCTCTCCTTGATATGATTGGCCATAGCATTCGCGGCTGGCGGCTCGCCGTGAGTTAGAAACGTCCGTCGCGGCGCGGCCGGCATTCCCTCCAACCAATGGAGAACTTCCTTCCAATCCGCGTGCGCGGAGAAGCCTCCTATGCGCGCAATGCGGCAACGCACTGGGACCCGCTGCCCCAATATTTTTACTTCTCGCTCGCCATCCAGAACTCGTCGCCCGAGTGTGCCCGCAGCTTGATAACCTACGAACACGATTGTGGCGTCAGGA
>CAZVHN010000801.1:0-7976 GCA_964626895.1 uncultured Chloracidobacterium sp.
CGCGCAGACCCTGCCTGCCGTTTGCACGACGTCCACTATTATCCTGCCTCTGACCGGGAGGCACATTACCCTGTCCGCCACCTGGCGGATTGCCATTGTTTCCGCCCGAGCCATTGCCCGCATATGGGTTTGACTGCAAGACCGCGAAAGCGGCAGCGGCGTCAACCACTCCACCGGCAGAAACCTTCCCCGCTAATGACGCAACCCGGCGAGATCCATCGACCATCGCCGAGCGAATATCGCCCACGTCTGCTAAGGGCCGATAGCTCTTCATCAGCCCTGCTACCCCGGCGATTAGCGGCGAGGAGGCCGATGTTCCAGTCACCGTCCAGTAGCCGCCACCCATCTGTGTAGTCAGAATGCTTACGCCAGGGGCCGCCACGCTCACACGGCGACGTCCCCAGTTGGACCATGAGGCGAGTTGGTCGAAATTGTCGGTTGAGGCGACGCTAATGAGATTTCGAATATTGAAGGCGGCCGGGTAGTACGGCGTGCTATCGATGTCTTGTCCGTTGTTGCCAGAGGAACAGACAACGACGGCACCCCGACGTATAGCTCTCTCGATTGCGTTCTTTAGCGCGATTGAATCGCCGGTTGTTCCCCACGAGATGTTAATAACCTGTGCACCGTGTGCAACCGCGTAATCGATTGCCTCCACGGCATTGGCAATATCGCCGGTGCCGGTACTATCCAACACTCGCAAACTCATCAGGCTGGCCTGCCACATCACACCGGAGATGCCGAGACCGTTATTACCCTGCGCGGCAATGATGCCGGCGATTGCTGTTCCGTGACCTTGCTCGTCTCGGATCACGCCGCTATCAGTGATGTAATCCCAACCGTTGACGTCCCCGTTCACACCGGGTGCGGAGTTTACCCATTTGTTGTTGCTAAGCTCTGGATGAGTGAAGTCTACACCGCTATCAATTACCGCAATGACCGTCGACTGGGAACCAGTTGTTATTCGCCAGGCGCTAGTAACACGTATGTCGGAGCCAAACTGTCCGCCGTTTTGTCCAGTGTTACTCAGAGCCCATTGCTCGTTGAAGCGCGGATCGTCGGGTTGAGTACCTTGGGATTGCAATAGGGTGTTTGGAGTAAGGCTGTTTGTATATGATGATTCGGGCTTAGAACTCAACGCACCCAAAAAGCCGGGCCCTTTCGGACTTAAAGAGTCTAAAGCTCCTGGTTGATTAGGACTAGTGAAAGGGCGGACAATGTTTCTGGCGCCCGCGTCTGGACGCAGGTCGTCACGCTGAATCAGAAAGTTTGGCTCCACAAACTCAACCGCGGGATTCAACCGCAACTGCTGCGCAACCGTCTCGGTGTCCTGCCCGGCAGCGACCTCCAGTTTCTCAATCCCAGACTCTCCTCTCAGTTGTCTCTTTCTTCGTCCCCCATGCGCGGACACGGCAGCAGTTTTATCGTGCTCGGAGACTCCTCCGCGAAAGCGAACCAGCAGCTCGCCTGCGCGTTGCCCGGATCCTTGAGTTGATGGATTCAGAGACAGTTCACGATTCCCGTTCCCAATGGCCGGAGCATTTTCTTTGCCGCCCCTGTCCATCTCGGCAGAAGCCTGCGCTCGCTTAATGGCAAAAGGCGCGCAAAGCGAGACGATGAGTGCTTAGGCAAGCAGAAGAGAAATGAAGTTGATCCGTGCGGTTGTGCGAGAGGATGCGTACATGAGGTTTCTCCATTTGGTCTAGGCCGGGTGTGGCCGTTATTTCAACTCAAGAGGATGAGTCTCTGGTGCTGGAAACACTTCACCGCAAAGTTCACTTAAGCTTTGACCCAAGTGACAACGCGCGGATGAGAAAATATTACAGCAAGAGGAGGCCGCATCATCAATTGACCTGGAGCGAAAGGTGAAGGTTGAGGCGGCTTGTGAGGCCAACTCTCAACGGCTAATTAGTTAGAGGACCGTATTTAACGACGGCCCATAATAATTCCATCGTCTACGCTCGTCAAGCGACTTTTCCTTTCCTTTGTGTTCGTGTTGCGGTTGTATTGCGGCTCCTTCGGTGAAGCAGGAAGCCTTTCTTGCGAATCTTACAAAAAACTTTGCCGCGCCGGGTGTGTTATCGCGCAGGTCCATTGATAACGATATCGTCTGCCGTGTTTTCTTTGCGGTCGGCGCCCAGAGAACGCAAAGTGAAGTTACTGCGCTCTCCGCGGTATTGGTAGGGCTCGTGCCAGGGGTCAAGGCGGATCACACGAGAAAGGAAACGGGGGCTGAGATGATCGATGAGGACTGCGTGTGATTCTGAAGCAACATAGGATTGACGCTCGGTCCGAAACCTGGCCAGCGCCTGGGCCATCGCGTCCATCTCCTCGCGAGCCTGCTTCCTTTTGGTCTCATTTGCTGCCGCGACCAGGCTCTCAGGACTGATCCAGTCGTGATTACCGGTGCGCAGCGCCGCGACCACCCAGCCGCCCTGGTCCCGCGCAAAACGGAGCTCTGCGGTAATTAAGGACTCAACAACTGCTGAGGGACGCGAGGCTAACGGCAATTCGAGCGGAGATACGGTTTTAATTCGAACGGCATCGGACGGAAGTTGCACACCTAAAACAGCGGCTATCAGACAACGCGCGCGTTTCGTGCTGGGTCCAGTCGCAGGGCCTCTGCTCCGCAGGTCTGGACCATCACACGCGCTGGATAACATCTCTGTCTGACTGGTGGCCAAGGGTGCAAGCTCTTCCCACCTGTCCTGGCCAACGCGCAGCTCTGCTACTCGCCAGAGCCCCTGCGTATTTGTTGCGAGCCGGAAGATAGCATCGATCTCCGCTGTGGCCTCAGCAGAAGAGTTGCTGGTTGAAGATATTCTCTTTACCCGAACGTCACTACTCGGAAGCTCAATGCCTGCCATGCGGGTGATGAGTTTTCGGGCTTGCTTGGCGCTCAGATCTGCTCGCACCTCAACCGTGACCATGGCCAGGATTAATAGCAGACGCAGGCGTAGGAAAATAACAAAGCGCATTTGAACTTTTGCGATTGCCGAAAAGTCAGTCGCCGCTTTTGCCGATAAGCATTTGCAGCATGATCTGCAGTTGTGACGTTGTAAACGGCTTGGGTAAAAAGACGATCGCACCCGCGGAAAAACTTTCTGCCGATAATTTCGGATCCTGCTCTGCCGTCATCATCATCACCGGGATTCGCATTAGTCTTTCTTCTGTCTTCATGAAGCGCACCAGTTCAGGTCCGGAGATGTGCGGCATCACCACGTCGAATACTCCCGCCGTAAAGTTCTGATCGTTTTGCAGTATCTTGTAGGCCTCTCGCCCATCACGAGCAGTTACTACCGTATAGTTCTCCTTCTCGAGAATTGTCTTCACGAGACGGAGAATTGCCGGATCGTCGTCGGCAACGATAACCCGGCGCCCTTTGCTGTCTGGTCCTGAGGTTTTATCTTCTTCACTGACCATTTTGTTTAGACTTCCACAGCGCGGCTACTCTCGCCCGCGCTAGTTGACAATTCTGCCGCCAGCTTAATTGCTGCAAGCATACTTGAATGTTCAGCCAGACCCTTGCCGGCTATGTCGAATGCCGTCCCATGATCGACGGAGGTGCGAATAAATGGCAAGCCCAGAGTAACGTTCACAGCCTCTCCAAAAGAAAGACATTTTACTGGAATCGTGGCTTGATCGTGATAACAGGCGATAACCGCGTCGAATTCACCCCGCGAAGCGCGTAAAAAAACCGTGTCCGCAGGAAAGGGTCCTCGTACATTGACGTCATCAACTCCGTGGCACGCCACGATAGCGGGAACAATCTCCGCAGCCTCCTCCATGCCAAACAGGCCTCCTTCCGCGCCGTGCGGGTTCAACGCCGCTACCGCCAGTCGCGGGCGTTCAATGCCCCAGCGTCGGAATTCACGATGGGCAAGATTGATGGTCCGGATAATGCGGTCACGCTCCACCAGTCTGATTGCTTCCGCCAGCGGAACATGAGTGGACAACAACACGATTCGGAGATTCGCGGCCACGAAGGCCATCGCCGAATCCTCGCTCCCCGTGAGATGAGCGAGAAACTCAGTGTGACCAGGAAAGCTGTACCCTCCGAGGAACAAGGCCCGCTTGTTGATTGGGGCCGTCGCGATCGCATCAACACTGCCCGCCGCACAAAGCTCGACGGCGGCTTCTATGTAACCCGCGGCAGCTTTCCCAGCGGCTCCCGATTCGATGCCCGGTTCAACGAATCCGCCGATGTTATCGAGATGAAAAATGACGGGCTCCGCGAGGTTTTCAGGCAGTGGCTCTCCCTGACGGATGATGTCGTAGCCACACTGCAAGTCGAGGGTCCGGGCCGTATGGGCCAGCAACTGCGCATCACCGATAATTACCGGAGCACAAACGCGGCTGATCTCTTCCTCGGCAACGGCCTTGAGAACAACCTCTGGACCGATCCCGGCAGGATCGCCCATCGTGATGCCGATGCGTGGCAACGATCGCCTCGGTCGATAGCCGAGGTGGGATGAGCTATTGGCGAACTGTCTCATTTGTTGAGACGACGCGCGTAGAGGCTGGGGACGAAAGATGAGTAGGGGTCAAACCGGTAAGTTCGACTTACTTATTCCGCCGCCGGCTCTTCGCGTTCGTCGGCCTTGTACATGTATTTGACGTTCCGCTTCAGGACAAGAAGGTTGGGCGCCGACTGGCGGTTGACCTTTAACGCACCTCGATCATACCACTCGATTGTGCCTTCAATCTCTTCACCGTCGAGTAGAACGATGACCATGAGAGTATGGGCGTCGATTTGCTTCTTGTAGTAGAAGATTTCCGCGTTGGTCTCGAGCGGGGGCGGGATCCGCTTACGCACTTGAACCGCAGCCTGCTGGGCGGCACGCTGCGAGGCTTCCCTTCCACCATCGCCACTCGGACCGCGGTGGGGGCTGCCATTCGTCCGCTCTCTAGGCTGCGGCGTCTCGCGTGCTTTTCCTTTTACTTCCGCGAGTGTAGTTCTAATAAGTTTACGATTCACCTGATTTTCCTCCAAACGATCTAAGACGGGGTTTAAACCGATCGCGCCAGGCACATTAGTGGAAGGGATGAGCTGACTCGGATCGACAATCAATACTCTCGCAGGCTGCGGCCACTCAAGGAGAGGGAAAACTTACCCGTAATGGAAAATCCTGCAAGGAATGTCGCCATGCTACACAACCATAAAAGAAAAAGCAAAGCAGAAAACCAAATCTTCGGCGAGGAAACGCTAAACAAAGTGAAAGGAAGCCCACCTTATGGCCTTCCTTTCTTCGAAATATGGTCAGCGCCTTTAACTAGTCGGCTTTTTTTCGTATGAAGGTCGGGACGTCGAGATCGTCTGCGCGTGCATGACTCATCATCGGACGGGGCAAATCATCGGTTGGTCGCTGAGTGTAGCGGGGCGCGTTGGCCGGCATCACCGCGGCAGATCCGGCGGACGCAACCGCAACTGATTGTCTATCAAAGCCCGTCGCAATCACGGTGATCTTCATCTCATCGCGCATGTTCTCATCGATCACAGCGCCGAAGATGATGTTGGCGTCTTCGTCCGCAGACTCTCGAATTATGGAAGAGGCCGCGTTAACTTCGTAGAGCGTGAGATCAGGCCCGCCCGTGATATTGATGAGCACGCCCCTCGCACCTTGAATCGATGCTTCCTCAAGCAGCGGCGACGAGATGGCTTGCTGGGTCGCTTCGATGGCGCGGTTTTCGCCCGTGGCGCGGCCTGCGCCCATCAAAGCCATGCCCATGCCCGCCATGATCGATTTAACGTCTGCAAAATCGAGATTGATTAATCCTGGAACCGTAATTAGATCGCTGATTCCTTGCACTGCCTGACGCAAAACATCGTCGGCAATTCTGAACGAGTCCGGCAGTGAGGCCCCCTTCTCGACCGTGTGCAGCAGCCGTTCATTGGGGATGGTAATGACCGTGTCAACGCATTCCCGAAGCTCGCGCAAGCCATGTTCAGCCTGCTGCATTCTGCGGCGACCTTCAAAATGAAATGGCTTGGTTACGACGGCAACCGTGAGGCAATTCAATTCAGTGGCCAGCGAGGCAATAATTGGAGCGCCCCCAGTGCCCGTGCCGCCACCGAGCCCGGTAGTCACAAAAACCATGTCGGCGCCTTCCAATACCTCAATGATCTTGTCGGTATCTTCCAGCGCAGCCTCGCGTCCGACGCCCGGATCCGCTCCCGCTCCCAGACCCTTGGTCAGGCGGCTGCCCAGTTGGATCTTGATCGGAGCGCGCGAGCGCTTGAGCGCTTGCAAGTCAGTATTGGCAACGAGAAACTCGATTCCTTCGAGGCCAGCTTCGATCATGCGGTTAACGGCATTACCTCCGCCGCCACCGATGCCGATAACTTTTATCCGCGCACCAGTGATGGGGGGATCATCATCGATGAAAATATTAATGCCTGTTCCGGGTTGACGAGCGTCCGGTGCCATAGTTATTTCCTCTCTCCCAAAGCGGGAAGGCTTCCAAGGGCCTTTTCTTCTATATTGGGTAGCTCGCGCCATGGGCAACGATATCTTGCGGACAATATCTTGTGCAACCGGGGCGAGAGCATACAACAACTTGTCAAAAAATACTACTGAAACGATTTCGAAATCTTGAAACGAAATGTGTCAGCTTGCCAGTCGAGCCTCTGCGGCCGATGCCCGCGCGCATCTCGGTAGTGTGTGCGCGGAACGCTACCAACGACAATCCAGCGGCAGCAGCCCACGCGGGACTCTGCACATCTTCAACCAAACCGCCGAAGCGATCTCTTTCAGGGAAACCCAAACGTACGGAAGCATCAAAAACCTGTTCGGCAATCTCTGTCATGCCGCTCAACAATGCTCCGCCACCGGTCAACACCACTCCACTCGAGAGCTGACGTTCCCAACCGGAGTCCTTAATCTCATCGGCAACGTGCATCAGAACTTCTTCCGCACGGGGTTGGAGAATATCGCAAAGAATCTGACGTGAAAGCTGGCGCGGAGCGCGTCCGCCGACCGAGGGAACCTCCACCAGCTCGCTCCGCTCCATCTCACTCAGCGACGTGCTGCAAGCACATCCCACGGTGCGTTTGATCTTTTCCGCCTCGGGAATCGGAGTGCGCAGTCCGAAAGCGATGTCGTTCGTGAAATGGGAACCGCCCAGCGGGAACACTGCCGTGTGTTGGACTGCCCCACGCTGATAGATCACCAGCCCGGTCGTTTCCGCACCAACGTCCACAAGTGCCGCTCCAAACTCCTTGTCGTCCTCGGTAAGAGAAGCTTCGGCGGCCGCGAGCTGCTCCAGCACCATATCAGCGACCACCAAACCTGCTCGGTTTACGGCATTGATGGCATTTTGCCGCGCGGTCACCGGACTGGTCACAATGTGGACCTTGACAGCCAGCCTGGCCCCAATCATTCCCACGGGGTCGTTAATTCCATCCTGATCGTCAACGATGAACTCCTGGGGCAAGCGGTCAACTATCTCGCGGCCGGCCGGAAGTTGAATGGCACAGGCGGAGTCGATGGCGCGACGCACATCTTCATGGGTGATTTCTCGGTCGCGCCCGGACACAGCCACAATCGCCTGACCATTGAAACCGAGAATGTGGGAGCCGGCGAGATTTATGGTTACCTCTTCGGCTTCAATACCACTCATTCTTTCAGCTTCTTCGACAGCCTTCTTGATCGCGTCCACCGCCGCATCAGGGTTCACGATCACACCCTTGCGAAGCCCACGCGCCTCGGCCTCTCCGATGCCCACGATATCCAGCAGCCCGCCTTCACCAGGTTCACCGGCGATACACGTGACCCTGCTCGTTCCGATATCCAGGCCGATCGTGTGTTGGGTGCGCTTAGCCATCTACCTTTTGCTCCTTAAATGAAACCCGTTCAGCAATCATGGGGTAGGTCGGGCTCGCCTTGGTCGCTCTCCGCCATTCGTTTGGTCGCGACTCGGCTTAGCTTCGCGTTTCTTTTCCTCGTTGCTCTGACGGGCCGCCATAGCCGCGGCCC
>CAZVHN010000802.1:0-3320 GCA_964626895.1 uncultured Chloracidobacterium sp.
CGTCACGTTCACACCAGTGTAGACGAGCGTGTTGACGTTGTTAGCTCGTCGTAGCGTGGTCGAGGTCGAGAGAATTCCAAACGCCGGGCCCAGCTTCAACAGACCGGGAATTTCGTAACCGGGCTGATAGTAACTAAAGACCGTCGGCGGCAGGAAAATGCCCTGATCCAACGTGTTCGTGAAGTCGACAGACGACCGGCTGCCCAGCACTCCATCGCTATTCATCGTCTTGTCGAAAGACTTCACGGTGTTGGCGCGCAGGACGTTGTTTATGTACTGCGCCGGCTCCCGCAACTTTCCGAAGTTGGGATCGGTCTTCACATCGCCGCGAGCTTCCGGATCGAGAAGTACGGCTTGCACGACCGCCTTAAGATTGCCGCGCCCACCGGTACAGTTCTGCGGGTAAAGAGCATCACAGTCGTTGTTGAATACTCGAGCGACCCGCTCCACGTAGGCGGGACTTGGATTGCTCGTAACCAGATGCTGAATCATTTGCATGCCGATGAAGGGACCGACGTTTGGGTGTTGGAAGATATTATCAAGGGCGGCCGTAAGATCTGCTCGTGCGCAATCTATGTTCGGCTGTCCGCTTGCACTCGAGCAGGCAGCGGTCGTCACGCCGTTCAAAAGAGTCTTCGCGCCAAAGTCGTGATTGGTGCCTCCACGCGGAACCATCGGATCGCGGTAGTTAGTGATGCCGGCTGCGATCGGGGCTTGCCAGTTCCAACCGGTGAAGACGCGGGTGAACTCGTTGACAGTTGTCTGCGAGTAGGACGGGATGGGACTGCCTTGGGCGTCAAGCTTCGGAGTACCATCGAGGTTCAACTCGCTCGTTCCTATCGAGAACAACTGAAGGACTTCGCGAGCGAAGTTTTCGTTTGGATTCGACCGCGTGCTCAAACGCATATCCAGGTACTCGCCCATGGCCACATTCAAGGTGATCTCGTTCAAGAGCGTGCGATAGTTTCCGAAAGCTCCGCGGTCGAGCGCCTGAAGGTAAACCGTCAACCGACTTGGCGTCGTGATATCGCGCCCTGACACGACAAAAATCTGGTGTAATGCAAAGGCCACACGCTGCCGCAACTGATCCGGACCGTACAGCGCGTTGGTGTAGAAGGTCCTTTGCAGCGGGTACATCGTGTAGTTGTCACGCACGCATTCCTGCGGGCTTCCGGTCGGACACCCCTGGCTTTGGTCATCAAGCGGGAATGTGAGGTCCGGAAAGTTCGAGCCCTTAGGAAAATTCGTCGGGGGAAGGTTGAATTGCTCGTCAAGGTAAGCCCGGAAACCCATTGCCTTGACACGATTAACTTCGGCCGTTGTCGGACCCCAGGATGCCTGTTCGAGAAAACGCACGGTGTCGGCATCACTCGACGGGCCAATGTAGGAATCCAAGACTAGCGGCAGATCCGCGGGCGGTGGAGTAACCGGGGCAGGCGTTGCCACTGCGCCGGGGTCGTCCGGTGGCCCGCCTCCCATATGACCAATCGCCACGCGAACTCGATTGCTTTGCATACCGTGCAAATTGAGTCCCAGGAGTACGTCACCAACATCTCCCATGTCATCAGCCAGCCGCACGATTATCATTGTGATGCCCGGGAAGCCCGGCACCTGACCGACGTGCTCAACCCTAAGCGGATAACGCTTGCCCGTGACATCCTGCGCGTCGGCTGTAAAAGCACTAGTTCCCTCCACAGAGGTACTCGACCCATAAGCGGCCAGCAGATCCAGATTCATCGCGAAAATGGCGATCCGCGTGCGCGTGTCAGAGCTAAATGGGACCGAGGCCGTCAGCGGGAAGGGCTCGGCTCTCATCGTGACTGATTCAAAGGCAATAGCGCGGGTGGAAGCAGACTCGCTCAGCAAGACGGGCGGCCTGGACGTCGCTGCCTGGAGCGTGGTTGAACCACTATTGATGCCTATCAGAAGGACAACCTGGGCAGCAAAATAGACGAATCTAAGATAGCTCTTAGGCGTCCAACGCGGGAGACTGTTTGTCATATAGATGCCACTCCGTCACAAGATCATCGGCGTAAACCGCAAACTGTGAGGGTTCGCGTACTCTGATGGCGGGGCACCCGGGCAAGACCCAGGTTAAACGTTAATATACCATGTTGGGCATGCCCCGAGTCAACATCTTAGACGGCGGAAGATGGGATATAGCTGAAAAAGATTTGCAGAGCTGGGGCCAGAGGCTGGTCCAAAGGTAGAAAAGGGGGTTCGGCGCTGTCGCCCGCAGTCCGGACGTCAGAGAATTGCGAGGAAAACACGCCCTAGCTTTTCAGGGTTTGGGGTTCGAGATGTGGTCCTCAAGAAGTCTTTGGGCCCTTATCCCGGGACTAATCAGGGCGAGTTTCTGCGACCAGTCATAACCACTAAAAACTCCCACAAGTTCCGCCTTCTGATTATAAATTGGGCTACCGGAATAGCCATCTCGGCCGTCAATTCTCGCAGACAAAAACTCTTGTCCGCGGAATTTATAAGGACCGTAAAGTACTCCCTGGCTGATGGTCTTATCCCCGTGTGGTCTGGCAATTAAATAGAGACGCTCATCTTTGCTGGGACTTGCCTGGAAAGCCGGTGCTTTGACTTGTTTACGCGACCCGCATATCTCCAGCAGCGCCAAATCAGCTTCCTTATCGACCCTGAGCACAGTCGCCTGGCAGCCATTTACGAATACTTTGACTTGCAGTTGATCCTTTGGACTGAAACCCAACGCGATCTTTTTCGAGTCGCTTAACTCTCCGGAAACGACGTGATACGCGGTCATCACGAGTCCGCCACCAACAAGAAATCCGGTGGCGTGACCATTGGGCCCGAGGGCAAGCAGGAGAGACATGGCCCTCTGCAAGTTGTTGCGGTTCTTCTTCGAGAACTCCAGCTCCAAAGACAACGTGTGGCTCGATTGTTGTTTGACAACTTGAGCGGTGCTGTTTTGCCCGGCACACTTCGGCGCTATTGCTGAAAAGAGTACAGCAACAAGAGCGGTGATCCAGATCTTCCGTTCCATTTAAGCCCTCCTAGGACAGTTTTCCATTCTTCAGGCAAGAGTGATCCAGGGCCAAAGCTGAGAATGCGGGTGGGTTGACCTGTGGTCTTTCAAAATGTGCTGAACCCACACTTCGTACCCATTTCTCGCGCAACTTTTAGTTAACACACGAGTTCGCGGAGACGCGATAAACAGCTCTCAGAGTATCGCATCTTCTACCACAGAAGTCGCTTGAACAGTTAGTCTAATTTGCGTCAGTTAAACAAATGCGCTGAAACGAAACCGGCTATCCGTGTGTAGACCATTGTCGCCGAGATTGAGATGTCCGATT
>CAZVHN010000803.1:0-3785 GCA_964626895.1 uncultured Chloracidobacterium sp.
ATACTCACCCCACACAGCGCGCAAACGATTGCTAATCTCGCCGACGGTCGCGTAAGCCTCAACACATTCAAGAATTCTGGGCAAGAGGTTTTCCGTGCCGCGAGCGCCTTCTTCAAGTTTTGCCAGCGTTGTTTCGACAGCCCGCGAGTCGCGACGCTGGCGAAGTGCACGCAGACGTTCCACCTGCGCCTGTTCGACCGCCGGATCCACACGAAGAATAGATACGTGGGGTTCCTCTTCAACTTGATAACGATTGACGCCTACAACGATCGCATTCCCAGTTTCTATGGCTCGCTGATAACGATAAGCCGATTCCTGAATCTCGCGCTGCACATAGCCCAACTCAATTGCTCGCAGCATGCCACCCATGGCATCGATCTTTTCCAGGTACTCTGTGGCCCGCGCCTCAATCTCGTCGGTGAGTTGCTCGATAGCATACGAGCCGGCCAGCGGATCGACTGTGTCAGCGACGCCTGACTCGTTCGCGATTATCTGCTGTGTTCTGAGGGCCACGCGAGCGGCCTGTTCAGTTGGTAGCGCAAGCGCTTCGTCCATCGCGTTGGTGTGCAACGACTGCGTGCCGCCCAGCACCGCCGCCAGCGCCTGAATCGTCGTGCGCACGACATTAACTTCGGGCTGTTGAGCAGTCAGTGATGAGCCGGCCGTTTGCGTATGAAAGCGAAGCATTAATGACCGGGGATCGCGCGCATCAAAGCGTTCTCGCATGATGCGCGCCCAAAGCCGCCGCGCCGCGCGGAATTTAGCAATCTCCTCCAGCAGGTTGTTGTGTGCATTGAAGAAAAAAGATATGCGGGGTGCAAACTCATCGACTTTGAGACCCGCGTCGCGAGCTGCTTCGACATAAGCAATCGCGTCCCCAAGCGTGAACGCTACTTCCTGAACGGCAGTGGAGCCGGCCTCTCGAATATGGTAGCCGCTGATTGAGATTGTGTTCCAGTTCGGCACTTCCCGAGCGCAGAAGGCAAGACTGTCGGTCACCAGACGCAGCGACGGCGCCGGGGGGTAGATGTAGGTGCCGCGGGCAATGTACTCCTTGAGAATGTCGTTCTGAAGAGTCCCCTTAACTTTGTTGAAAGGGACGTTCTGTTTCCGGGCCACCCCCAGATACAGACAGAGCAACGTGGAGGCGGTCGCATTGATCGTCATCGAGGTGGAGATATTGTCGAGCGGAATGCCTTCAAACAACCGCAACATGTCTTCCAGCGAATCGATGGCCACGCCGACTTTTCCCACCTCTCCGGCGGCCAGACGATCGTCGGAGTCTAAACCGATTTGGGTAGGTAGATCGAAAGCTACCGAAAGTCCGGTGGTACCGTGGGCGAGGAGATATTTGTAACGCGCGTTGGATTCTTCGGCAGATGCATAACCGGCATATTGGCGCATGGTCCAAAACCGGCCGCGATACATGTTGGGATAAATGCCGCGTGTAAAGGGAAACTCACCGGGGTCGCCCAGGTCTTTATCGTAGTCAAGCGGGTCGGTGTTCTCAGGATTGAAATCGACGGGGAGCTCTATTCCCGATGGCGTTTCGAAGCGCTCGCGACGCTCAGCGTCTGTTTTTGTCGCCATGGCCTTCGGTTTCAGCTCGAAGCAGTCCATTCCTGAGTCAAAATGCGAAGCGCTCGAAGCCTAACATAGTGCTTGAGGGCTCGCAATTGAGTCGGCTTTCAGGGATTAGGCTGAGTTTAGAGTTCATCAAGCTTTAGAGCCTCTTGCAAAACTCCCTAAAGGAGTAACTATTTGAGAAAAAGAAAAGACACAGCGATGGATCTTTTGTCTGTAGAATGACGTTGCTAACAATCAACTCAGACGAAGGAGCATCACTATGTCTTTCTTGGCGGGGACGCTATCACAGTTTTGGTTAACGGTACAAGGAGGATTGTTTCCCTGGTTGGCGGAGGAAGTAGGAGAACTCAGTGGGAAGCAGAAACAGTTGGTGGCGATTCTCGAGTTGCTGAAGGTTGAGAGTTTCCTCAAGAGCAATTATGGCTATGCAGGAAGGCCGCAAGAAGATCGGCGGGCGATTGCGCGAGCGTTTGTCTGCAAGGCGGTCTACAACCTGGAGACGACGCGGCAGTTGCTGGAGCGCTTGGCGAGTGACGCGGCGTTGCGGCGCTTGTGTGGTTGGGAGCGTCAGAGCGCGCTGCCGAGCGAGGCTACTTTCTCGCGCGCGTTTGCGGAATTTGCGCAGAGCCAATTGCCCGAACGGATGCATGCGGCGGTGATAGAAAAGTACGAAACGGCTCGTTTGGTGGGCCACATTTCGCGAGACGCCACGGCGATTGAAGCGCGGGAGCGAGCGGCCAAGAAAGTCAAGAAAGCTGAGGAATTACCGCAGCCAAAGAGCGACCGTCGGAAGAAAGGAGAAGCCAAGAGTAAACCCTTGACGCGCTTGGAGCGGCAACAAAGCATGACCCTGGATGAGATGCTCGCGGACCTGCCGCGCGTTTGTGACTGTGGCACCAAGCGCAATAGCAAAGGCTATCCGACGTACTGGGTGGGGTACAAACTGCATCTTGATGTCGCTGACGGTGGGCTTCCTATTAGCTGTATTTTGACTTCCGCTTCGGTGAACGATAGCCAAGTGGCCTTGCCGCTGGCGACGCTGACGGCGCAGCGAGTCACTAATTTATATGACCTGATGGATTCGGCTTACGACGCGCGAATAATAAAGGAACACAGCCGCACGCTGGGCCATGTGCCGCTCATCGATAGTCACACTAGACGAGGGGCTGAAAAACAAGAATTTGCGCCGCACGAAGCGCAACGTTTTAAGGAGCGGACCACGGTCGAAAGAGTCTATGGGCGGCTGAAAGAAGAGTTCGGCGGCCGCATGGTGCGCGTCCGTGGAGCAGCGAAAGTAATGACCAGTCTGATGTTCGGGATCATCGCTCTGACCGCAGACCAACTTTTACGTTTGGTCAGTTGACGCTGATTGAGCCCTTGAGAACGAGGTTGTTAACCCCCAGCGAGCCTGGGTTGTAGCAGTACGCACAAAAACGAGCGCTTTGCCGAGGAGATTTCTGAGACTGTAAAAACGAACCGGCAAACAGGCTGAGCAAACTCGACGTTTGCTGTTTCACATGCATAGCGCACCTGCTGGTCTCGCCAACACCGAGTTTTGCAAGAAGCTCTTAAGCAAATTGAGAGCTAGTCCGACGCAATTCAATCGTCTTGCGCGATGCTCTTTCGCTTTAGCTCTAACTATGTAGAGCGGAAGCTCTAGCATGGTTTACGCGCGGCCTCGCTCTCCTGCCTGGATCCTTCCGATCCCTACGCGCCGCTGCCTGAAGCTCGACTCGGTACTCGACTTGGTAAATGAGAAATATATTAGCCCCCATCCTCCAACTCCGCTCCAAGGACTCCACAGTCCTTTATGCCTTAGTCATTAGCATCAGTCTGGCGGTATTTAGCTTTTATCTCACCTCGGGCACCTCCGCCCAGGGAACCCCGAGCCTGTCCATCGCTGATACCACGGTGACAGAGGGCGAGAGCAGCGCTGGTTCCGGGACGACGGACTTCGTCTTTACCGTCACGCTCTCCCCCACGAGTACGCAGACCGTGACTGTGGATTTTACGACAGCGAACTTCACCGCCCTGGCTGGGTCGGACTACACCACCACCACGGGAACCTTAACCTTCAATGCTGGGGAGACGACGAAGACGATCACGGTACCGGTCAACGCCGACTGCGTGGCCGAAGCCGAGGAGACCTTCCGAGTCAACTTGTCGAATGCGTTTGGCGCGACGCTTAGTGACTCGCA